>CALDTX010000230.1 GCA_937923565.1 uncultured Granulosicoccaceae bacterium
GGGTTCAAACAATATTGATATCGGTGCTATGTTAGCCAGCGCGCGGGAACAAGCAGGCCCGGCACTGCGTGAAATGACCTTTCATGAACGCGCCAGCAAACTTAAAGCGCTAGCAACGCTATTAAACGATAACAAAGACAGTCTCACGGAGCTTTCGTATCACACGGGTGCTACCAAAGCCGACTCGGCTTTTGATATTGATGGTGGTATCGGTACCGCCTTCGTATTTGCATCCAAAGCCAAGCGCGAACTTCCTGATGATCGCATACTAATGGACGGCGATATTGAACAGCTTTCCAGGCACGGTACGTTTTTAGGTCAACACATCTACACACCAAAACACGGCGTGGTTTTGCAAATAAATGCGTTTAACTTTCCCGTGTGGGGCATGCTGGAAAAACTGGCACCGGCTTTATTGGCGGGTGTGCCTTCAATCATTAAACCTGCCACGGTAACCTCATACCTGACGTCAGCAGCGTTTAAATTAATGATAGACAGCGGTATTTTCCCTGAAGGTTCAATGCAATTGATTGCCGGTCGCCCGCATGGCCTGTTCGAACAATTACTACCGCAAGATCATGTCAGCTTCACAGGCTCTGCACACACAGCGTCCAGCCTAAGATCGCACCCACATTTGCTTAAAAATTCCATTGGCTTCAATGCAGAGCAAGATAGTTTAAACAGCACCGTACTGGGCGAAGACGTTAGCGTTGGCAGTGAAGAGTTCAACCTCTTTGTAAAAGAAATTTGCCGGGAGATGAGCACGAAAGCAGGGCAGAAGTGCACCGCAATAAGACGAATCATGGTGCCCGACGCACTTAAAGCCGCTGTTGCAGAAGCTGTGAGTGAAAAGCTTTCCAAGCTCAACGTCGGTGATCCAAAGCTTTCGGATACTACCATGGGCGCACTCGTATCCATAGCACAACGCAACGACGTTAATGAAAAGTCGGCGTTGATTGGCACAGAAGCTAAATTGGTGTTTGGTGATGCGCCCTTACAACTTAACGGTGCAGATGAAAAAACAGGCGCTTTTGTTAGCCCAACGTTTTATGTGTGTGACGACCCTGATGCGGCTAAGCATGTACATACAACTGAGGCGTTCGGCCCGGTGGCAACATTAATGTCCTATAAGAACCCAGCACATGCTGCCCAACTGTTAAACCGTGGCGAAGGCAGTCTGGTGGCTTCTGTGGTCACCGAAGATGCGCAGTTCGCGCGCAAGCTGACGTTGGCCTCGGCATCACATCATGGTCGTTTATATTTTAATAACCGACATTCTGCAAAAGAGGCGACAGGTCACGGCGCGCCGTTACCGCACATGACGCACGGCGGCCCGGGCAGAGCCGGTGGCGGGGAAGAGCTCGGTGGCATACGCGCCGTAAAGCACTACATGCAACGCACCTCTGTGCAAGGTAGCCCTGATATTATCAGCGGCATTTGTAATCGCTACATTCCGGGCGCTACCCACATTGAATCAAACGTGCATCCGTTTAGAAAAACGTTTGAACAATTGCAGATCGGCGAAACCATAAAAGCCGGGCCTCGACCAATCACCATTGAAGACATTGAACATTTCGCGGAATTTACCGGCGATACCTTCTATGCCCACATGGACGAAGAGGCGGCCAAACAAAATCCGTTTTTTCCAGGTCGTGTTGCGCATGGTTATCTGTTGCTATCGTTTGCAGCCGGTTTGTTCGTTGATCCCGACCCAGGCCCTGTGCTTGCCAACACAGGGCTTGAAGGTTTGAGTTTTCAAAAACCGGTAGAAGCGGGCGATAGCCTGTCGGTAACACTCACGGTTAAAAGCAAAAAGCTGCGAAACGCGGAATACGGCGAAGTGCGTTGGCATGTTGTGTTGTTCAATCAGCACGATGAGCAAGTTGCAAGCTACGAGCTACAAACCATGAACGCAACTGCATCGCCAACATAACGTTGTGTAACTAAAGCTAAACGTTCATGGACAAAGACATCAGCCTGTTACTAGCACAGCTGCAAAAAGACAAGTCGCTCAAAGTATGGTCTTTAATTGTTACCTTGTTTGGCGATGCCGTTGTATCGCGTGGCGGCAACGTATCGGCTAAAACCATCCAAGCCGTATTGGGTTCAATGGGTATTGGTGCTGGTGCGGTGCGAACGGCATTGTCTCGATTGGCCAGCGACAACTGGATAGAACGTCAGAAACTTGGGCGTGAAAGCTTTTACGAATTAGCCAAAGACGGATACGCGCCCTTCGAAAAAGCCTCCGTAAGAATTTATGCGCCCGCACATGCAAAGGCTGCAAAAAAAAATCATAACAAGGGGGGCAGCTGGGCCATGTCGTTAGCTCAGCCAGGCACTGCAGGTGCAACAGCGCCTAAAGACGGCATTGCCGTAGCCAACAACTGTTGGCTGAGCTTTCATGCTGACAACAACAAAATTGCTGCCAACAACAATTTGGTGATCACCGGTGAACTCAACAACGTGCCGAACTGGCTAACGGATGCCCTATTGCCTGAGCCTTTACGGTTGGGTTATGAGACGTTAATGACTCGATTTTCATCGATAAAAAACATCAAACAACTGTCACCGATCGACGCGTTAGTGCTGCGTTGTTTACTGATACACGAATGGCGACGACTACTGTTACGCACACCGTTGTTACCGATAGAGCTACAAACCAAAAGCTGGCCAGAACACGCATGCAGGCAACACGTACACGCCTTGTACCATCAGTTAATTGATGGTTCGGAAGCCTGGTTAGATGAACATGGCACAAGCGTACACGGGCCACTGCCCAGTGCCATAAAAGATATACACCACCGTTTTACGACTCACTATAATCAGTAAGTCATTTTGGTCTCAATGCGAAACAGCATCGAGCTTATAAGGAACTTTTAATGAAAGACGTATTTCTTTGTGAAGGCACGCGTTCACCCATAGGCAGATTCGGTGGCGCGTTGTCGTCGGTTCGCCCAGACGACATGCTCGCCTCGATCATTAAATCGCTAATGTTAAAAGCACCGCAGCTTGATCCGGAAGCCATTGATGATGTGCTGATCGGTTGCGCGAATCAAGCCGGAGAAGACAACCGCAACGTTGCACGTATGGCGGTGCTATTAGCAGGCTTGCCGGTTTCCGTGCCAGCATCAACGCTTAATAGATTGTGCGGCTCAGGTTTAGATGCCGTAGGCACGGCGGCAAGAGCCATTGCCAGTGGTGACGCTGAGCTGATGATCGCCGGTGGTGTGGAAAGCATGAGCCGTGCTCCGTTTGTTATGCCAAAAGCCGACACAGCATTCTCCAGAAAAGCTGAAATTTATGACACCACCATTGGCTGGCGCTTTGTCAACAAAGCGCTAAAGAAACAATACGGTATCGACTCCATGCCAGAAACCGCGGAAAACGTTGCACAAGATTATAAAATTTTGCGCAAAGATCAAGATGCGTTTGCATTACGTTCACAAGAAAAGGCAGCAGCGGCGATTGCGTCCGGACGCTTAGCTAAAGAAATTACCACCATTAGTATTCCTCAGCGAAAGGGAGATGCTATTGACGTATCGGTAGATGAACACCCGCGCGCCACAACGATCGAAAAGCTTGCGTCTTTAGCAACACCGTTTAAAGAAGGCGGCAGCATAACCGCCGGTAATGCATCGGGTGTAAACGATGGCGCAGCAGCCATGATTATCGCCTCAGCGGCTGCGGTTAAAAAATATAACCTTGTTCCAAAGGCCCGGTTTATGGGCATGGCAACCGCAGGCGTTGAACCGCGAGTGATGGGCATTGGGCCAGCACCTGCCAGCAAGAAATTATTAAACCGCCTCGGTATGAACATAGACGCCATTGATGTCATTGAACTCAACGAAGCCTTTGCCGCACAAGGTTTAGCGGTAACTCGCGAACTGGGTTTGGACGATGACGACGCCCGGGTAAACCCTAACGGCGGTGCAATAGCTTTAGGGCACCCATTAGGCATGTCCGGTACCCGCCTGGCTTTAACCGCCGCCATAGAGTTGCAAGAACAGGAAAAATCGTTTGCGCTGTGCACCATGTGTATCGGTGTGGGCCAGGGCATCGCACTTGTGATGGAGCGCGCATAAGATTAAGAGCGCTAAATAGAATCGGGTAACTGATAACCACGCGCATACACAGCACGAATTTGCGCAAGTGCATCGTCGGTAGATACATCATTACCGAAGCGCTCAGCATGGACTGCTTCTAGCTCGAAGGGCGGTTGGCCTTGTGTCATCCAGTGTGCAAGGAATTCACCGGAGCCTCCGCCTGTACCAACGCCTACATTAAAACCACTGGCAAGCCAAAGTTTATCGTGCTCTGGCATCGGCCCAAGCATCGGCAAACCATCGGGTGTCCAGCACATGGCGCCATTGTTTGTGACTTTAATGCCAGCTTCACCAAAGCTTGGCATGCGTTCAATCAAGCGTTCAAGGTGAGGCATAATGCGGTCTAGTTCAGGTGGAAAGAGGTCTTCTTTGAAGTCTTTCGGAATACCGTCAAGCGCCCAAAATTTAGGATCAGATTCATACACACCTGCTAAAACGCCATTCGCTTCCTGACGAACGCTGCAGCTCACATAACTGTCGCGCCACGCAGGCACTTCATGATCGAGTGCCTCCAGTTCGGGAATGGTGTCGGTTATCATTTCTTGATGCTGAGTGGCATACAAAGGCACGTTTAATCCCAACGGTGCTAGTAATTCTCTAGTCCAGAAAGATGCAGCAACCACGACGTGTTCTGCCCGCACAGTACCGTTTTCAGTTTCCAACACCCAATGTTCAGCGTCTCGGTGCAAGCTGATTACCGGGCATTGTCTTTCAACGGTCGCGCCCATACCGCGTGCTGCGATGGCAAGCGCATGCGTTGCACCGGTAGGATCAACATGACCATCAGTGGGTGTATGTGCGGCACCATAAATGTGATCCGTTTTAATCAACGGATGAAGTTCAGCAACTTCTTGCGGACTTCTTATGTGAAACGGGATACCAAGCTCTTCATAGCGGGCAGAATAAACATGGAACAACTCGAGTTCACGCGGTGTGGCCGCTAAACGTAACCCGCCGGTTTGATGAAACGATACCGACTGACCGCTCTCTTGTTCAGCTTGTAAATACGTTCGTATAGAACCAGCAAACAAACGCGTCATTGCCGGGTAGGGGCCAAAGTAGGTTGTGTTACCGGCTGCGTGCCAGGTTGAACCTGAGGTGAGCTCTCTGCGTTCCAGTAACAGTGTGTTTGTCCAGCCCATTTTGGCCAGCCAATACAATACGGATGCGCCAACAATACCGCCACCAATGATGGCTACCTGTACGTCTGTTTTCATGGTCATTTAAGCTCGTCTGCTGCTTGTCCAGGTAGGTGGTACCACTGTGTGTATCGGTAGAAAACTTGCCACTAAGTCTGGCTGTATTAGCATTAATCCCAGTCGGGTGCCCATGGCACTAATGACTTATTAACTATGCGAAAATTATTTGCCGTTAGCTTATCGATTTTTTCTATATCGCTAGCCGTCAGCGTAAAGTCCATGATGTTGTAGTTAGCCTGAATATTTTCACGTTTCGTTGACATCGTGTTAACAGATACGCCTTTTTGTAGAATCCAGCGTTGCACAACCTGGGCAGCGGATTTACCGTACTGTTCACCAATTTCATTAAACAGCGGATACTTAAAAACCTCACCTCTGGCAACAGAGCAATAGGCGGCTAATGGTATGCCGGTCTCTTTTGCAGCACCCAGCAATATGTCCTGATTAAGCAAGGGATGAAACTCAACTTGATTCGTAACGATCGGGCCGTCAATAATTTTTAAAGCGTCTCGCATCATTTGAGCGGTGTAGTTAGATACCCCAATATGACGGGCGTAACCTTTATCGCGTGCTTTGGCCAGTAGTTCCAGACTGGGCGCGTTGTTAAAGTCGGCGGGGGGCCAGTGTAGCAACAGCACATCAATATAGTCTGTCTGCAACGCTCTAAGACTATTTTCGACAGCCGCAAAAAAGAGATCTGCAGCGTAATCTTTATTGGCTACTTTGGTGGTTATTAAAAGCTCTTCTCTATCGATACCGCATGCCTTCAATGCCTTACCTGTTTCAGCTTCATTTTGGTACATCTGAGCCGTATCAAAGGCTCGGTAACCGATTTCAGTGGCTGCAATAACGGCTTGAGTAAGCTCATCGCCACGCAGTGGAAAGGTGCCGAAGGCGCGTTGGTAGTTATTAGTAAAATAGAGGCTCATTCGATTACCGTTTTCGATGGGAACATTGCGCTGCACTGCCAAAACGCTTACCGCTACATAATAGCGTGTGGAGCTGTTCGGTACCAGCCAGCTATAGAGTGCCGGTCTTTTGAAGTCACCAAAACTTCATGCGCGATATCTTCACTCAAAAACACCACTAAGGTACCGAGTTCTGGCTTGACAACAAGCTCAGTTGTGGAGTTAGGGCCTGTATACAGCACCAACTCTCCTGCATCGGCGGCTACCCAATTTTGATTCAGGTATAACACCACCGACAGCAAGCGGTTGGATTGGCCGTGAAATGCATCATGGTGTCGGCGGTAGAATCCACCGGGTGCATATAAAGCGAAATGGCTTTCGAACGAATGCAGGCCCAAAAACAAACTCCGGTTCAACGAAAGTCGCAACGTGTCAGCCCAGGCTATCCAAGCAGTGCCGGTCCGGGTTTGCTGATCGATCCACAATATTTTATCGTTTCTGACCGTCGCATTTAACGCTCTGTCGGCATTTCTACCAATGTTGGCTTGTTGCAGCGCCAGAGGAGGCGTTATCTGGCTTTCACGCCAGAGTGAATTGTTGAGTAGGTTTGAGAGTGCATTGGTGTTAACGGAGTAACCGTCTGTTTGAATATCGCGTGCTATTTGTTCAAACAAGTGATTGTTTTCATCGTCAGGCAGATCCGTGTTTGTTGACAACTAATTCTCACAGCGTGACTAAGTAAGGGATATCTCGTACATTAACAATGACGAGAGCGTGCCTTATAGTAGTCGCCTTTACTGCCTAACGTATTTTTATTTACCGATCTCGATCCTAGTCTGACGCTAGATCATCCGCAGGATCAATCCAATCATCGTCCCAAGGTTCCGGACGACGGAACTTTCTCGGTTTTTGTTTTTTTGTTTGCTTTTTCGGCAAGTCTGAACGTTTTACTAGGTTGAGAAAGTTCTCGTCTAATTCATCGTCAAGGATGTCATCGACATCGTCGTCTAGGTCGTCATCAAATTCAAATTTACCATTAGCTGCCATCGTCATACCTTTAATCAGCTTGAACAGGAAACCCAAAAAAAGTCGGTGCTTTTGATATTTTCGAATTATGTCTATTATTGTTTTCGTGTCAAGGCCGTCGGTACCCTAATTAAAGGTGCTAACCAAGTGCATCATAAATTAAGCACAGAACAGCAAATCGGTGATCATCGAGGCCAGACTCAAAACTGACAAGATCAGCAGCCAACCATTTCCTGCTCTTCCTGAGGTGCTCGACTATATTTGTTCCAATTAGAATGCTTTTAGGGTTAATTGAGCTTTTTTGTGAATCCAACCAATGCAATCCAGCAGAACGGGTTTGTTATCGCACCATTTATCAGCTTAGGTGGCAGCTATTTTCGGAATTTCTTTTTATTTTCGTTTAGCATTTGCGAAACACAAACGAAAATCACTCCGTGCACACCCAACGTCAGAACGAAATTCTCGAAATTGCTAAGATCCATGGGTCTGTTTCTGTTGATTCACTGGTAGAAAAATTCCAGGTTACACCGCAATCCATTAGAAAGGACCTAAGCGCCCTCAGTGACGCAGGCTTGCTTGACCGTGTGCATGGCGGGGCACGACTGGCTTCGATGGTCGACAACGTGAGCTACGCCAACCGTCGGATGCTGGCCCATAAAGAAAAGCAAGCCATCGGGGAGGCAGTCGCCAGCCTTATTCCCAGCAATGCCTCCTTGTTCATCAATATTGGCACAACCAACGAGGCAGTTGCTCAAGCATTAGTGAACCATAAACGTCTTATGATTATCACTAATAACATCAATGTAGCCAGTATTTTAAGCCCTTTTCGCGAAAACCAGGTATTTATAACGGCAGGCAAAGTGAGATCAAGTGACGGCGGGATAGTCGGTGAGTCAACCATCGACTTTATCAACCAATTCCAATTGGACTACGCTGTTATTGGTGCATCAGCCATGAACAATAATGGCGATTTGCTCGATTACGACTTGCGCGAAGTGCGGGTTTCTCAAGCCATTGTGTCGAATGCTAAGCACGTCATTTTAGCCTCAGATTCCACTAAACATGAGCGCACAGCCCCCATTCGCATTGGGCATATTTCTAAGATTGACACGTTCGTTACCGATCGCGTTCGTCAGCCAGGCTTTAGAAAGCTGTTGGATAGTTTCGATGTCACCACAACCGAAACCTGCAACTAATTTTGCGAACAGAAATTCGATGTTGTTTCGGTTGACTTTCGTATTGGATCAATTTAATGTCTCTTGCGAATATTAGACAAACACACGCTATCCATTTCGATGATCATACGACTCTTCAATAAAACCTCCATCACGGCGTGGCAGGTGCGTAATGCTTGAGCTCAGCGGTATTAACAAGCAGGTTGGCGCCGACCTGCATATCAATAACGTCTCGCTAAGTATGGAGCGCGGTTCTTTAAATATTTTGCTAGGACCCACGCTTTCCGGCAAAACAAGCTTGATGAGAATTCTGGCAGGGCTTGACCGCCCAACCAGTGGTGATATGAAGCTAGACGGCAAAAGTGTTGTTGGCGTGCCAGTACGCCGCAGAAATGTGGCTATGGTGTATCAACAATTTATTAACTATCCCGGCTTAACGGTGTACGAAAATATTGCATCGCCCTTGCGGCTTGCCGGCATGGACAAACAAGCAATAGACAAAAAGGTCAGGGAAGCAGCAGACTTACTAAAACTTACCAACTATCTTGAACGCACACCGCTTAATCTATCAGGCGGACAACAACAACGAACAGCGATCGCAAGAGCATTAGTTAAGGATGCTGAACTGGTTTTATTGGACGAACCATTAGCCAACCTGGATTACAAACTCCGCGAAGAACTACGCGTAGAGTTACCGCGCATATTCAGTCAATCGGGTGCTATTTTGGTGTATGCCACCACCGAACCCTACGAAGCACTGATGCTCGGTGGTCAAACAGCAACGCTTTGTGAAGGTCGCGTTACTCAATTTGGCGCAACCATCGATGTGTACAAACAACCAAATGACATAACAACTGCGCAAATATTTTCAGACCCTCCACTCAATACAGCCACCGTGACAAAAACGGATGCAATACTTATGTACGGTGACTATCAGCTCGGCTCAGTGTCACGTGACTTACCGAATGACACCTACACGGTGGCAGTACGGCCGCACCATGTATCCCTGTCGCCCAGTGAACGCTATAGCGTAAAGCTCAACGCCGTTGTGAGCACCAGCGAGATTTCAGGCTCAGAAACATTTATTCATGTAACAACTGAACAAAATCGTTGGGTACTGCTAACGCATGGCGTTAACCGGGTGAACACGGGAGATACCATTGACCTGTATTTAGACCCTTCCCGGTTTTACCTGTTCAACTCCGCTGGCGCCCTTGTGCGTTCGCCTGCAATCAATAGCGAAGCTGCATAATCATGGCGCAAATCACCTTAGACAATATCGCTCATTCGTTTAACCCGTATCCGGGATCGAATGCAGATTACGCGCTTAAGAACATCGACTATCAATGGGATGATGGTGGAGCCTATGCATTGCTTGGTCCATCTGGCTGTGGCAAAACCACGCTGTTAAATATTATTTCAGGGCTACTAACGCCTTCAAACGGACGTGTTCTTTATGACAGCAACGATATGACTTTACTGACACCTGAACTTAGAAACATTGCACAGGTGTTCCAATTCCCGGTTATCTATGACACGATGACTGTGGCAGAAAATTTAGCTTTTCCGCTTGTTAACCGAGGAGTTGATCGTTCAGAAATTAACAAACGTGTTGACGACATGCTACAAACGCTAGAGCTGTCAGACAAAGCTAATCGACGCGCACAGGGTTTAACGGCCGACGAAAAACAAAAAATATCGTTAGGAAGAGGGCTTGTTCGTTATGACGTTAGTGCCATTCTGTTCGATGAGCCACTAACGGTTATCGACCCTCACATGAAGTGGCAACTGCGCACAAAGCTTAAGTCTTTGCATGAACAGTTCGGGCACACAATGATATACGTTACGCACGATCAAACAGAGGCACTAACGTTCGCAGACAAAGTTGTTGTTATGTACGAAGGTAATGTTCTACAGGTGGGTACACCCGAAGAGTTATTCGACCAACCTGAACATACGTTCGTGGGCTACTTTATCGGATCGCCGGGTATGAACATATTCCCAGCGTCTATCAACGGACAAACGTTAACGCTAGGCTCCAACAACGTAAAACTCAGTAAAGGGTACTCTAATCTTAACGGCAAAACTGAAGTCGGTATTCGACCTGAATTTATTTCGTTAGCGTCTAAAGAAAAGGCGGGTACCCGAGGCATGAAATTTAAGCTCGATACCGTCGAAGATGTCGGCAGATTAAAAATTGTTCGAGGAAAAATAGAAGATGTTACGGTCAACGTAATTGTTGATGAAGACGATTCAATTCCAACCGAACCCTACGCAGTCTTTGATCCTGAGCGTATTTGCGTTTACCAAGACTCATTCCTGATAAGAGGGGATGCCTAGTATGAATAAGCCATTCAACAATAAAGCGTGGTTTTTCGTATTACCGGTTTTCGTCCTGGTAGCGATCAGCGCAATTATTCCACTAATGACGGTGGTGAACTATTCAGTACAGGATACGTTTGGCAATAACGTGTTTTATTGGGCCGGTACGGAATGGTTCAAAGAGGTTTTGCACTCAAGCCGCTTCCATGATGCGTTAGGCAGAAATCTGCTTTTCTCCGCCATTATTTTAGCCATTGAAATTCCATTGGGCATTTGCATCGCGTTAACACTACCGAAAAAAGGTTTCTGGGTGCCTGTGTGCCTTATTCTTATGGCGTTACCTTTATTAATCCCGTGGAATGTGGTTGGCACCATCTGGCAGGTGTTCGGCCGAGCCGATATCGGTTTGTTAGGCAACACGCTAATGAGACTCGGCATGGACTACAACTACGCCACCAATGTATTTGATGCCTGGGCAACCATCGTAGTCATGGATGTATGGCACTGGACGAGCTTGGTGGTACTGCTCTGCTATGCAGGCCTGGTGTCAATACCAGAGGCTTATTATCAAGCAGCACGTATCGATGGAGCATCAAAATGGAAAGTGTTTAAATACATTCAGTTACCAAAAATAAAGCGGGTGTTACTCATAGCGGTTTTACTGCGTTTTATGGATAGCTTTATGATTTACACCGAGCCATTTGTACTCACCGGTGGCGGGCCCGGCAACTCAACTACCTTTTTATCGATCGATCTAGTAAAAACTGCCATTGGCCAATTCGATCTGGGACCAGCTGCGGCCATGTCGTTAATTTACTTTCTGATTGTTCTACTGTTGTCATGGGTTTTTTACACCGTCATGGAGAACTACGGTGCTGAAAAACAAGACCCAAGAGTGGAGCAAGACTAATGAGCAATGCAATGAACAATGCCAGTGTTGTCTCCAACGGCAGCGATTACACAATCGACTTTAAAAACGCCAGACAGTCCAACAAGAAACGCTTTAACGTGCACTTTAAATGGTTGGTACCCACCGGCTATATCGTGTTCCTGTTGTTGCCGATCTATTGGCTCATTAATATGAGCTTTAAAACGAATCAGGAAATACTGTCAACGTTTACGCTATGGCCGCAAAACCCAACCTTGCAAAACTACATCACCATATTCAATGATCCGTCGTGGTACAACGGGTACATTAATTCGATCACCTATGTGGTGCTCAATACCATTATCTCCTTAGCCGTGGCTTTGCCGGCAGCTTATGCGTTTAGCCGGTTCAGATTTCTGGGCGATAAGCACATGTTCTTCTGGTTGCTCACTAACCGCATGGCACCACCAGCTGTGTTTGCATTGCCATACTTTCAGTTGTATTCGTCGTTTGGCCTAATTGATACGCATATCGCCGTTGCATTGGCTCACTGTCTCTTTAATGTGCCACTGGCTGTTTGGATATTGGAAGGGTTTATGTCCGGTGTGCCCAGAGAAATAGACGAAACCGCCTATATCGACGGCTATTCGTTTCCAAAGTTTTTCGTCAAAATATTTATGCCATTAATAGCATCAGGCATTGGCGTAGCAGCATTCTTCTGCTTTATGTTTTCATGGGTCGAGTTACTGATCGCCAGAACCTTAACAGTAACAGACGCTAAACCCATTACCGCCATCATGACCAGAACCGTGTCTGCAGCCGGAATGGACTGGGGTTTATTGGCAGCGGCAGGGGTACTCACCATTATCCCCGGTGCGCTGGTTATCTATTTTGTTCGAAACTATATCGCGAAGGGCTTTGCTCTTGGACGTGTCTAACTTGAGGGCGGCAACATGAACCTATCCTGGATGGCGTGGACCAAACCCACCGCGTTATTTTTCTTAACCATTATTGCTTTACTGATTTTCATGGCACTATGGGAAGCAGTAAAACCTGGTGGTGGTCCAAGAGTTGGCATTTTGCGATTCGAAACCACCAGAGGGGATCGTTTATTTTTATCCCTACTCGGTAGTGCTTTTATACATCTTGCTTGGCTCGGACTGATCGGGTCGAACTTGTGGTGGGCCTTTGGCGTTTCATTGTTCTACGCAGTTTTTGTGTTCAATTTCGTTTAAAGGTTATTCGTTGTACGCATTCACACAACCCCGGAGGAATCCAATGCGTAAGTATAAATTGAATAAAACCGCGCTAGCGGTCGCTTTATTCATTAGTGGTACCCATGCGGTTCAGGCAGATATGAACGCAGCAGAAGCTTTTCTCGGTGACGAGATCGGCGGACTATCGGTACTCAGTGACGCTGATCAAAAAGCAGAAATGCAGTGGTTTATCGACGCTGCAAAACCATTCGCAGGAATGGAAATTAAAGTAGTTTCAGAAACTATTGGCACGCACGAGTACGAGTCACAAGTACTTGCACCTGCGTTTTCAGCCATTACTGGCATCAAAGTGACTCACGACTTAATCGGTGAAGGTGACGTTGTTGAGAAACTGCAAACACAGATGCAAACCGGCGAAAACATTTATGACGCCTACGTCAACGATTCCGACCTTATTGGTACGCACTGGCGTTATCAGCAAGTTCGCAACCTAACTGACTGGATGGCAGGAGAGGGCAAAGACGTTACTAACCCAGGTTTAGACGTTGATGACTTTATCGGTACGTCTTTCACCACGGCACCGGATGGCAAACTTTATCAACTGCCTGATCAACAGTTCGCTAACCTGTATTGGTTCCGCTACGATTGGTTCAACGACGAACAAAACAAAACCGATTTCAAAGCCAAATACGGTTACGATCTCGGTGTACCGGTTAACTGGTCAGCGTATGAAGATATCGCTGAGTTCTTTACCGGTCGTGACCTGTCACGCCTTGGCGTCGATGGGAAAGTCTATGGCAACATGGACTACGGTAAAAAAGATCCATCATTAGGCTGGCGTTATACCGATGCTTGGATGTCTATGGCGGGCATGGGCGACGTTGGTGAGCCTAACGGTTTACCGGTTGATGAATGGGGTATTCGTGTCAACGAAAACTCACAGCCAACAGGTTCTTGTGTTGCTCGTGGTGGTGCTACTAACTCACCTGCAGCCGTTTACGCGGTAACCAAAGCCATCGAATGGCTACAAAAATATTCACCACCAGAAGCTGCTGGTATGACGTTCGGCGAAGCTGGACCCGTACCTGCTCAAGGTAACGTTGCACAACAAATGTTCTGGTACACAGCATTTACTGCCGCAACGGTTGTGCCTGATTTACCGGTTATGAATGAAGATGGCACGCCAAAATGGCGTATGGCACCTTCACCCCATGGTGCTTACTGGACAGAAGGTACAAAGATTGGTTATCAGGATGCAGGTTCTTGGACACTTATGAAGTCCACACCGGTTGATCGTGCCAAAGCTGCTTGGTTATACGCGCAGTTTGTAACGTCTAAAACTATCGATCTTAAGAAGTCTGATGTTGGCCTTACGTTTATTCGTGAATCCACCATTAACTCACAGCACTTCACGGATCGTGCAGACAAGCTTGGCGGTTTGATCGAATTCTATCGTTCACCTGCTCGCGTTCAATGGTCACCAACGGGTACTAATGTACCTGACTATCCAAAGCTTGCCCAACTGTGGTGGCAGAACATTGGTGATGCCATGTCAGGTGCTAAAACAGCGCAAGGTGCATTAGACGGTCTTTGTGAAGCCCAAGAGAAAGTACTTTCTCGACTCGAACGCGCTGGCGTTCAAGGCGATCTTGGTCCTAAGCTGAACGAAGAAAAAGATGCCGAATACTGGTTGTCTCAAGCTGGTTCACCAAAAGCGAAGTTAGATAACGAGAAGCCTGATGGCGTTACCGTATCTTACGACGAGCTGGTTAAAAGCTGGACTCAGTAAATTAGTGAAGTAGTAGCAGGGAGGGGTGTGGTTCCACGCTCCTCCTCAAAACACCTCTTTGCTGCGTTAGCACACGCAGCCCACGTTTAGAAATGCCCCGCAACGAAAACAGCTCGCTTTCCCCGCTCAGAACCTTCTCAAAAGAAACAAAATAGTCTGTTTGAAATTCGCGACGCTCGCTGTCA
>CALDTX010000231.1 GCA_937923565.1 uncultured Granulosicoccaceae bacterium
GAAGTGATCCTGTGCGACACCTACGATGAAATGTTGCAAGTGGCCGATGACATTGCCAGCGAACACGTGCAAGTGATGACCGATCGTGACGACTGGTTCCTGGACAATATGACCTGCTACGGTGCGTTGTTTTTAGGTGCACGAACCAATGTTGCAAATGGCGACAAAGTCATTGGTACCAACCATACCTTACCCACTAAAAAAGCCGGCCGTTATACCGGTGGCTTATGGGTTGGTAAATTTTTAAAAACCCACAGCTATCAACGCGTCACTACCGACGCCGCTGCCGCTGAAATCGGTGCTTACTGTTCACGCCTGTGCATGTTGGAAGGTTTTGTTGGGCATGCTGAGCAGGCCAATATTCGGGTAAGACGCTATGGTGGCACGAACATTCCGTATGGTGAAGCTGCGCCCTATAACGTCGGCAAAGAATAAATCACCGTGGCTTTTATAAAACATACCCGCACGGAAAATTAATGGACGCCTTACCGCAAACCCCATCATTCAAACTCGACGGTCAACGTGCACTAGTCACCGGTGCGTCATCGGGTATTGGTCAGGCTTGTGCGGTGGCACTTGCCGAAGCCGGTGCACATGTGGTTCTTGCGGCTCGAGGCATTGACCGATTAAACCATACGGTTACAGCCATTCGCGAACGCGGTTTCAGCTGTGAAGCCCTACAACTGGATATTGCAGAAGTTGAGGCCACACAAGCTGCGATTGAACAGCAACCGCCATTCAATGTATTGGTCAATAGCGCAGGGCTTGCCATACACAGCCCCGCGTTAGACACCCAAATCGCCGACTTCGATACCGTCATGAATATCAATTTGCGGGGTGCTTATTTTCTTACAACGGCTGTTGCCAAAGGGCTAAAAGCTTCCGGCAAGCGTGGTTCGCTTATTAATATTTCTTCGCAAATGGCCCATGTGGGTGGCATTGATCGCGCTGTGTATTGCGCATCAAAATTTGCCGTGGAAGGTTTTACCAAAGCCATGGCCATAGAGTGGGGCGCTCACGGTATTCGTGTGAATACCATTTGCCCAACCTTTATTCGTACACCACTCACTGAACAAACCTTCGATCAACCAGAACGGGTCGAATGGATAAAAGAAAAAATTAAGTTGGGTAGAACAGGCGTGGTGGAAGATATCATGGGCTCTGTGTTGTACCTGGCGTCCGATGCTTCATCGCTGGTTACAGGCACTGCACTAATGGTCGACGGCGGCTGGACGGCTGACTAATGCCAAGCGAGAAAATCACGTCAGCAGAAGTAGCAAAGGCTGCAGGCGTAAGCCAATCTGCGGTGTCTCGTGTGTTCACACCTGGTGCAAGCGCGTCATCTAAAACCATCGAGAAAGTACGTCGCGCTGCTGATGAGCTTGGTTACCGACCGAATGTACTGGCTCGTTCACTCATGACGGGTAAGTCGCGCATTATCGGTTTAGTAGTCGCTTATCTTAATAATCAGTTTTACCCCGACGTAATGGAGAAGTTGTCCAATGGACTGCAAGCCGAGGGTTATCACGTACTCGTATTGATGGCCGAACAAACCGCCAACAACACCGATGAAATGCTGGAGAAAATACTCGACTATCAAGCCGACGGCATTGTGCTCGCATCGGCGTCGATGTCTTCAGAATTAGCCTCGCGTTGCCGTGCCGAAGGTGTGCCTGTCGTCTTATTTAACCGAACGCAAGATAACGATTTACTGTCGTCTATTACGTCTGACAACGTAGCAGGCGGACGCAAAATAGCCGAACATTTAATCCAGCAAGGCTACCAGCGTATTGCGTACATTGCAGGCTGGAGTGGTGCATCCACACAACGCGATCGCGAAGCAGGTTTTGTAGAAGGCTTAGCTGCAGCCGGGCGTAAATTGTTTGCGCGCGAAGACGGAAACTTTCATTTTGAACAAGCCAAGCTAGCGGCCCGGCAAATGTTTTCAGTCGACGAAAAACCGGATGCTGTGTTTGTTTGTAACGACCACATGGCCATTGCCGTTATGGATGTATTGCGTGACGAACTTGGCTTACGCATCCCCGAAGATGTTGCCGTTGTTGGTTACGACGATGTACCGGCTGCCGCGTGGGGTTCCTACAAACTTACCAGTGTTCGGCAACCCGCCAACAGAATGGTTGAACAAACGATTGCCACGCTGTTATCCCAAATTGAAGACGCCGATGCACCACCACTGCGGTTGGCTCTCGATGGCCCGCTGGTGGTACGAAGCTCTAGCGTTAAACTCGAATAGGAAATTTTACATGCAAGGCTTTGATCCTAAATTTAAAGACTTTCCCGACTACATCATTGGTATCACCAAAGAGATCTGGGAAGATCGCGGCATCGCCACACTTCACCATTACTACGCACCCGACATCATCGTGCGTTCACCCAGTTCAATTGTTGTTGGCAACGAAGGCGTAATCGCTGCAACCATGGCCACACTTGCTGAATTCCCCGACCGTACGTTGTTGGGTGAAGATGTTATCTGGAGTGGCACACCTGAAGCGGGCATGCTGTCGTCGCACCGATTATTCTCAACTGCTACGCACAGTGGTAACGGTGTTTATGGCGCGGCCACGGGCACAGCTTTACGCTATCGCATAATCGCCGATTGCCATGCCATTAATAATCAAATAAACGATGAATGGTTAATTCGCGATCAAGGCGCCGTTGTACGGCAATTAGGTATGGCGCCCGACAACTACGCCCGTCAGCAAATTGAATCTGAAGGTGGTGCAGACAACTGCTCAACTGTGTTTACTCCAGCCATCGATAAAGTAGGCCCTTATACCAGTAAAGGCAACGATAACGAATGGGGTCAACGCTATGCAGATCTACTCCATCGCATTATGTCGGCAGACCTGGCAGCTATCCCTACAGAATATGACCGTGCTTGCCAACTCGAATACCCCGGTGGTGTGACTGGCCACTCACACGTGGATGCCGATCACTTCTGGACATCACTACGCTCCAGCTTCCCGTATGCAGAATTTAAGATTGAACATCAGATTGGCCGTGATGATCCCATGATGCCACCACGTGCGGCGATCCGTTGGAGCTTGCAAGGTAAGCATGATGGATGGGGCGCTTTTGGCAAACCCAGTGGCGCCGATGTTTACATCATGGGTGCTTGCCACGCAGAGTTTGGTCCATGGGGTTTACGTCGCGAGTTCGTGCTGTTTGATGAAACGGCCGTTTGGAAACAAATTGTGTTAAAAACCGGGTAACCCTAGATGACTCCTCAAGAAATGGCCGCACGTATTGTTCGCTATGGCGAACTTATGCCATGCCGTACCGCCTTTATCGATGCACACACACCGGGCTCAGATCAAAAAGAAAACTTCACCATCATTGGTGGTGGCGTATCTGAAAGCCCGGACCAACATGTACACATTAACGAATCACCCGGCTTCAACATAGGCGCGGCAGGCCAACCACCGCGTGTGCGTAATTCATTGCACACACACAGAACCGCAGAAGTGTTTTTTGTACTCAAAGGCCGTTGGCGTTTTTTCTGGGGTCGCTATGGGACTGCCGGTGAAGTGGTTTTAGACGAAGGCGATATCATTAATATACCTACCGGTATGTTCCGCGGTTTTGAAAACATCGGCACCGACTACGCCATGATTATGGCCGTGTTAGGCGGCGATGATGCCGGTGGAGGTGTGTTATGGGCACCGCAAGTCATCGAAGAAGCCAGCGCACACGGTTTAATTTTAGGGGACAACGGCGCCTTGTATGACAGCAAACAAGGCCAGCAATTACCCAATGGTGTAAAGCCAATGCCACTGATGCCCGAAGAACAAATAGCGCAGCTTATCGAGCCATCCGTTGATGAAGTTGTTAACGAATTCGTGGCGCGTTACCAAGACATGATGGCATTTTCTGCCAAAGCACCGTGCGATGTGATTGGCGCAGAAGCTTTAATTAAGGACCGTCCCGGTTTTGAAGTGGACTTCATTAGTCGCACATCGATCGATAGCGCACTGTACAGCGTGCCGCAACATGAAATTTTAATGGTAATGCGCGGTCACTGGCGACTTAACTGGGAAGGTGGCAGCACCGTACTTAACCCCGGCGATACCTGCGCGATACCACCCAACTTACTACACGCCATTGAACCCAGTATGAGCGGCGAGGCTAGCTTATACCGCGTACGCAATACCGCCGACCAGGCAGGCCCAACAAGAGCACTTTTATGAAACACATTCCAGTCACACACGTAGGCTCGCTGCCACGCACACAAGAGGTTGTCGACTTTATTTTTGCTCGCGAAAATGAAACGCCATTCGACCAAGCAGCCTTCGACCAGTGCATGACAACGGCGGTTTCTGAAACAGTCAAACGCCAGGTAGAGGCAGGCGTTGATATCGTTTCAGACGGCGAAACCAGTAAGATCAGTTACGCCACGTACGTTAAAGATCGCTACACCGGTTTTTCAGGCGACAGCGAACGTAATGCACCTGCCGACTTAAAACAGTTTCCTGGTTTCTTAAAACGATTAGCCGACGATGGCGGTACACCCCAATACGC
Organism: uncultured Granulosicoccaceae bacterium; assembly: GCA_937923565.1. GTDB lineage: Bacteria > Pseudomonadota > Gammaproteobacteria > Granulosicoccales > Granulosicoccaceae > Granulosicoccus. The sequence continues at coordinate 4,540 of CALDTX010000231.1, forward strand.
ACGCCCCATGTGCACGGGCGAAGTGGTGTCTAAAGGGCAGGGCGAACTGGAAAAAGATATCGCAAACTTAACAGCGGCAATGGCTGAACATGGTGCCACCAGCGGCTTTATGAATGCAGCCTCTCCGGGTGTAATTTCTCTGTTTTTGCAAAACAGCTATTACAAAACGCGCGAGCAGTATTTGTCGACACTGGCTGATGTCATGAAAACAGAGTATGAAACCATTGTGGCAGCTGGTCTAACCTTGCAATTGGATTGCCCGGATTTAGCATTGTCGCGCCATATGTTGTTCAGTGATTTAAGCGATGCCGAATTTGTAAAAATTGCCAGCTTACATGTAGAAGCATTAAACCATGCGCTACGCGATATCGATCCGGCGAAAGTGCGTGTGCATATTTGCTGGGGCAATTATGAAGGGCCACATGTGTGTGATATCGATATGGCGACCGTATTTAATGTGCTCATGAACACGCGTGCCAATCATGTGTTGTTTGAAACCGCCAACCCAAGACATGGCCATGAATGGACCGTTTTTCGCGATAAGAAAAACGAAATCCCCGACGATAAAATTTTGATCCCCGGTGTTGTGGACACCACATCTAATTTTGTGGAACACCCGCAGTTGGTTGCAGAGCGTTTAACGCGCTTTGTGAACATTGTGGGCGCAGATCGTGTACAGGCAGGCTCCGATTGTGGCTTTGGTACCTTCGCAGGCTTTGGTGCGGTGGACCCGGATATTGCGTATGCCAAGTTAGGCAGTTTGGCGCAAGGTGCGGAGCTTGCCAGAACCGGCGGTTAATACCCCTAGACATACTGAGCCCTCCACATGCGTGAATCGACTGCTGACTTTATTGTGGTGGGTGCAGGCTCTGCAGGCTGTGCTGTCACAGCAGGTCTTATAGAGGCAAATGCAGGAACCGTATGCACACTCGAAGCCGGCGGTGCCGATCGCTCAGCGCTCATAAAAACGCCGTTCGCGCTGATGTTCATGATGGGCAGTCGCAATCGCGATTGGCGCTTTGAAACCACCCCACAATCGGCCTTAGGCGATAGAGTCTTAGCGATTCCACGCGGTAAAATGATCGGCGGTTCCGGCTCCATTAATTCTATGGTGTGGTTCCGCGGTCGCATGGACGATTTTGATAACTGGGACGTTCACGGTTGGTCTTCCGCTGATGTGCTGCCAGCGTTTGAGCACATAGAATCTCGTATGCACCCGAAAAGGTTAGCTCAGCCACACCCGCTAGCTGAAGGCTTTGCGCGTGCATTAAATAGCGATGGCCAAACACCCCCGTCACCAGAGTATGAAGGTGCAGGGGTGTTTAACGTTAACATTCAGAATGGTCAACGACGCTCGCCTGCTGATGCTTTTCTACACCCTGCAAAAGCGAGTGGCAAACTCACTGTGCGCACTGATTCTCGTGTGGCAAAAATGTTATTTAAAGATAAACGTGCAATGGGTGTTGAACTACTCAGCGGTCAACAACTGTTCGCACGCAAAGGCGTTGTGCTGTCAGCGGGATCCATTGAGTCGCCAGCGCTATTAATGCGCTCAGGTGTTGGCCCTGCGGCGCATTTAAAGTCTCTCGGTATACCGGTAATTAAAGATGCGCCCGAAGTTGGACAGAACCTTCACGATCATCCCGTTGTTGGTGTGCACCATGCAGGCCCGTCGTCCGGTTACGGACTTACCCTGGCACAATTGCCCGCTTGGTTTATTGCACCACTGACGTATCTAATTTCGAAAAAAGGCCGGCTTGCATCAAACCTTGTGGAGGCCGGTGCGTTTTTTAATGCTCGAGAAACCAGCACTAAACCCGATGTACAAGTGCACTTTATTCCATACATGATGGGATGGCAGGGTAAAACACGCGTGTGGGGTTCAGGCTATTTTGCTGATGTGGGTGTTTGTAGGCCAAAGTCGAGAGGCAGTCTTCAACTGCGCTCTGCCGATGCGAACGTAAAGCCTGCGATTGACTTTGGTTTACTTAATCATCCCGACGATCTAACAACATTAATAGCAGGCTTTAAACGCTTAAGGAATATTTTGAAAGATGCACCGCTGGGTACAAGGCATGCACCAGAAGTTTTCCCCGCTAAAAATGTGTTAACAGATGAGCAAATTGAACAACATATTAGAAACCGGCTAAGCACAGCCTACCATCCAGTTGGAACGCTACGGATGGGTGAAGGGACAGCACCGGTTTCACCTCGCTTACGCTGTAAAGGCATTGACGGACTCTGGGTTGCAGATGCTTCTGTGATGCCTAGTGTAACCTCAGCGAATACAAACGCACCGTCTATTATGATTGGGCATAGAGCAGCGCAGTTTATAGCGCAAGATTACTCATCCTAGGATTATGCACTTTGACCCCCGGTGCCTGACCAGCAATTAAAATTCGAGCATCCGGATGGTGTTGCACAACAGCATCAAACACCATGACATTGCAAGTAGATGCAAGCGGTTGCCTACGCGCTAGCATCGCTAATCATGATTAAGTACAGGCACAAATTAAACATATACAGCGTTTAGTGCATTTTGTAAAATTACCTCTCATTGTTGAGTGAGTAGCGCTAATGAGCAGACGCGTGAGAAAAACCAGACGGACGCTCGATGTACAAAAAGGCGCACCACCGTCGCCGTATATTCAACGCACGTTGCCATTCTTTGAATTTCTACAAGAAGAGCAGATTGTAAGCCTGGAAGCGCAGGTCGACTGGATATTGCAAGACGTTGGTATCGCATTCCGTGACGACCCAGAATCCATCAGGCTTTGGAAAGCATCTGGCGCTAAAGTAGAGGGTGATATCGTTAAAGCGCCCGCCGACTGGATTCGTAGCCTTTGCGCCAAAGCCCCCTCACAGTTTACTCAATTAGCCCGAAACCCAACGCGCTCGGTTACCATCGGAGGTAACCATCAAGTGTTCGCACCCATTTATGGTGCGCCGTTTGTGCGTGATCTTGAAAAAGGTCGACGCTATGGCGATCTGGAAGCTTTTGAAAACCTGGTTCGACTCACCTACATGCACCCCAACTTGCATCATGGGGGCTTTGTTACGTGCGAACCTTGCGACATTCCAGTCAGTAAACGTCACCTGGATATGTTGTATGCCCACATGACACTCTCCGACAAACCACACCTAGGCGCTATTACTGAAATGAGCCGCGCTCAAGACAGTGTGGATATGGCAGAGATTGTATTCGGTAAAGACGTCATGGATAAGCACTGCGTTATCATGGGTAACGTTAATACAAACTCACCACTGCTCGTCGACAAGGTCGTTACCGAAGCCATACGCGTATACTCCAGTCGCGGGCAAGGCATGATCGTAGTGCCGTTTATTCTTTCAGGCGCCAT
>CALDTX010000232.1 GCA_937923565.1 uncultured Granulosicoccaceae bacterium
GCCACCATGAAAAATTTATCCGGTGGTCAAGGACAGGGCTGTCAATTTGAAGACGAAGACCGATACTCCAACAAAAGAAAATGGCTACATCAACTGGCGATGTTTGGCTTTTTACTGTGTTTCGCCTCTACCAGCTGCGCAACGATCATGCACTATGCTTTAAATATTCAAGCACCCTACCCATTACTCTCAGTGCCCAAAATACTTGGCATCTCGGGTGGGTTGGCTTTGGTTATCGGTAGCTTTGGCTTGGCAGGCTTAAAATTGCAAGCCGACAGCGCACTAGGCGATACAAGCACATGGGGTGCGGAAATGGCGTTCTCACTATTGCTGGGCTTAACCGGCCTTACCGGATTACTGCTGGTTGCCCTAACCGATACCGCAGGGGTACCGTTAGCCTTGGCCGTTCATTTAGGCTGCGTTTTAAGTTTATTTCTGCTTATGCCTTATTCTAAAATGGTGCACGGATTTTTTCGCCTAGTAGCGCTTATTAGAGATGCACAAATTCAGTTAAAGGCACAACCTTAATGGCGTGTGAAAAAACTGAAAATAATTGCACCCCAAACTAACCACGCCCACTAAAGAAACGTTTGATCAATTTTTTGCGTAGCTCTTAACTTAGCTCACGTATCGGACTACCCTGTTGCCATGCCACAATGGCGTCAACTGTTTGTGTGTAAAACACAGACCAGGTTTGTTCGGTTACATAACCCAAATGCGGCGACAGCAATAAGTGCCCGCTATCAATAAGCGACTGCTCTCGGAGCGGACTATTTTTTGGCAACGGCTCTTCACTGTAAACATCTAAACCGGCTTTCCACGGGCGCCCTTGCAATAAACCTTGTAACAAGGCTTGCTCGTCGGCTAACGCACCACGCGATGTATTAACAAAAATCGCCCGCTCTCGCATGGCTGCGAACGCTTCTGCATTCACCAGGTGCCGAGTTCTATCGGATAACACCATGTGCACCGAAACCACGTCAGACGCTGCCATTAGTTCGTTCAAGCTGGCATGGTGAGTCACATCGTGTTCGTTACAACGTTCGGCCGTTAAGTTGGGCGACCACGCGCCAACACGCATACCAAACACACGGCCAAGAGTTGCCATTTGTTGTCCGATTTTGCCTAAACCGATAAGCCCTAAAGATAAACCGTGCAGGTCACGACCCAAACCACTTTGCCAACCCACGCTTTGCATTGAAGCATGCTCTGGTATCAGGTTTCTGGATAACGCCAGAATAAGCAATGTCGCTAATTCTGAGGTGGTGGTTTTACGAGACTGCGTTCCACAGACCACAACGCCATTCGCTTTTGCAGCAGCTAGGTCTATTGACAAGTTTCTGGGCCCGGACGTAACCAATAGTTTTAACTGCGGCAGTGCATTGAGCAAGGTTGCAGGAAACGGCGTTCGTTCGCGCATCATGCAAATAACATCGAACGGCTTCAGGCGCGCCACCAACGCATCGTGATCGGTAATGGTGTCGTTAAACACCGTAACTTGTGCAGACTCAATTTGCGAAAAATCTGCGGTGCTTGTTGCTACATTGGCGTAGTCGTCGAGTATGGCAATTTTCATGGCAATTTTTTAAGCCTGTGCAAGTATTAAAAAGCGAATCAGATCATTTTATCTGAAAAACGCCTACAAACCGAATGCGCTCGAACCCACTGCCTGAACAAGCTCGGTGTTAAGTGGAGGTATAGGACAGAGTCGCTGAAGGCGAAGCCAATGCCGCTACGGCGTTTCCCCTGTTAGAACAACCGCAATGCCTTAGGTTATAGTAGCTTAATACCTAAAAGAGCGTGCTTAGCGGCACCTTACACCGAGCTGATATTGCAATGGCAAGTTTTCCAGAAAGCGCAAAAGTCGTCATCATTGGCCAAGGAGGCATCGTAGGCGCCTCAGTGGCTCATCACCTTATCGAACGCGGTTGGGACGATATCGTTGGCATCGATAAATCGGCCATCCCCACCGACATCGGTTCAACCGCGCACGCGTCTGATTTCTGCTACGCCACAGCGCACGATCAAATGACTTGCCACACCACGCTATACAGCATCGATTTCTATAAAAAAATGGGTCGTTATGCACAAGTTGGCGGGTTAGAAGTTGCACGAGTTGGCGATGACGATCGTATGGCCGAATTGCAAAGAAAAGTGGCTTCAGGCAAAGCTTTTGGAACCCGTGCCACGATGATTAGCGCAGCTGAAGCCAAAGAGAAAATGCCGCTACTCGAAGAAGACATGATTCAAGGTGCATTGTGGGATCCGGATGCAGGCTTGGTGATACCTCGCTCGCAAGTGGTTAGCGGTGAGCTGGTTGAGCAGGCTGAAAAAACCGGCAAATTAAAAGCCTTTGCCAACACATCCGCCACCGGGCTTGATATCCAAAACGGCAGAATTGTCGGTGTTGAAACCACTCGCGGTTATATCAAAGCAGACTACGTTGTTGTTTGCGCCGGGCTATGGGGCCGTTTAATTGCTGAAATGGCCGGTGAAGATCTACCCGTTATGCCGGTTGATCACCCTTTGCTATGGTTTGGTCCGTACGATGAGTTCGCCAACACCGGCAAAGAGATCGGCTACCCACTGCTACGCGATCAAGGCAACTCAGCTTACCTTCGCGACACCGGCGACCCAAGAACCGCTGAAGGCGGCATGATTGAATGGGGCTACTACGAAGAATCAGAACCACGTATGTGCCACCCTCGCGACTTACTGGAAAAAGAAGAAGCTCGCTTATCGCCATCGCAACGCGATCTGGAAATGGATCAGATCATGGCGCCGCTGGAAAAAGCCATGGAACTCACGCCGATACTTGGCGAGTTAGGTTTTGATGAAAAACGCTCCTTCAACGGACTGCTACAAGTCACCGCCGATGGTGGACCCTCTATCGGTGAATCCGCCAAGGTTCGCGGCCTTTGGTACGCCGTGTCAGTGTGGGTTAAAGATGGTCCGGGCACTGGCAAAGTCATTGCCGATTGGATGACCGATGGCGTTACCGAATACGATCACCACGGTATCGACGTGTCGCGTTACTACCCCTTCCAACAAGAAGAACAATACATTCACGACCGCTGCTATGAAACGGCTTTTAAAATTTACAACCCGGCTGTGCATAATCGCGAACCCTATACCAAAGGCCGTGGCGTTCGCCGCAGCCCGTTTTATGAAAGAGAAAAAGCGTTGGGCGCCTACTTTATGGAAGCTGCTGGCTGGGAACGCGCACATGGCTATGCTAGCAACGAACATCTTCTGGAAAAATTTGCAGATCAAGTCCCCGTAAGAGAAGCCGAATGGGATAACCGCCATTTTTGGCGTGTCTCTAACGCTGAACACCTACAACTCTCAGACGATGTCGGCATGGTGAATCTGTCGCATTTTGCGATTTACGATGTCAGTGGCCCGGATGCTGCCGCAATGATGGAATTTACCTGCGTGGCCAAAGTGGCTGGCGACACACCCATTGGCAAAGGCGTATACACACATTTTCTGGATCACACGGCGGGAGTTCGAGCCGATCTCACCGTTATTAGAATGGGTGAAGATCACTTCCGTGTTATCGATGGTGGCGACTCAGGCAATCGAGACTTTATCTGGATGAAGCGCATCGCTGACGATCACGGCTTTAACAATGTTAGCATCGAAGACAAAACCACCGACTACGCCTGCTTAGG
>CALDTX010000233.1 GCA_937923565.1 uncultured Granulosicoccaceae bacterium
ATCAATCCAGCGAAGAACATACCCTCTGTCAGCTTGTGCAATCTGTCGTGCCAGCCATCAATAAACACATTTTGGCTTGCATCGTTTTGCACTATATCGTTGTAATAACGAACCCTAGCCAATCGATAACGCCGCCAAAAAAGCAACAAATTAGGCGATTGCGAAGCTTGCAGCGTAATCGGCCCTATCTTTCCATCAAGCTCAACACCTAGCCCCTGCTGAATCATCAGAGCCGCGGCCTTTGTAGGGTGCTGTATGTACGCATCACAAGCGCACCAAGCAACCAAAGGGTGCATGCTTTCACACTGGTATCCATCCCAAAAATAAGCCCTATAAACAGCTCTAGCCTGCTCTGCAGTGGGCACACCACCTGTCCAGTTTATTGACTGCAAAAAACGTCTAGACAATCCGTGATGCGTTACGCCTCCGCGATCTGCTTCATCATCGGCATATTCACCTTCTGCAAATAAAACCCAGTCTGCATAACTGTCGAAATTACCAGTATCAACGGCCTGCGCCCTGTCGCTCATAAGCCGCAGCTATCCCAGAACCATTGCTTCTAAGCTCAAGCTACTGTCTGCCCCATCATCAATAATGAATCTTGTGTGCTTTCCCATTTACAACCCCGCCAATGTTGCAATCGTTTCAGCGCTAGCGGCGTAAGGCAGGATCACAACTTCATCTAAACGAGCATCGCAACCACTGGCCCCGTTTAAAGAGCCTAATTCGACACCATGTAACTTTTGCGTCAGCAGTTCAGCAGCGCCTGTAGACGTGGCAACTTCAACGCTATTAACGTAGATTTTGAATTCAGAACCGTCGTAAGTAGCCGCAAGGTGATCCCACACGCCTATAGCGCTAATTACGGAATTAAGGTTTCCACCAATTCCGCTAACAGTATCGTGACCTGCCCCGCCCAAACCCCAAAAGTGCGCATCAGTTATTCCGCTGCCAAACGCACACGAAATAATGTTATTAAATCCACTTGGCGCAGAGTCACGCTTAAACCAACACGCTTTTGTGTAAGCGTCGGAGTTAATAACGAGATCAGTTTTAAACCCCGTTCCATCCACTTTAAGCACGGAGCCACGCTCTGCGTCATAAACAAAAACTGGGTCGTAAACCCTGCCGCCGCCAACTTTATCAACGACTTCTCCGGTGTCAAAAGTGAGCATGTGCGCCGGAGCGCTTTGATTCATTTCATACGCCAGTTCTTGATGCTTATGAGCATATATTTTGCCCATTTCACGAAGCGAGCCAGTGCCAAAGTGAATGCTGTCTTGAAAGTCTGTCATTTCAGAAAAATCAGCAAACGTTGAATTGCTGATGTAATCAGAAACGTTTCGATGTACAGCATCAACAGTAAGTCTGTTTACATCTGTACCTATCCACGACTGAACCATCGTGCCGCATACAAATGGTGCGTCAGCGCCACCTGTAATGTCGATCCGCATGTTGTCCACCATTGCGGTAAGATTTACAGCATAAGCATCAGCGTTTTCTGCATTGCCTGCATCAGACTCCCCTTGATGCCAGACAAACCCAGCGAATTTATAGTGCGGATGCTTCTCTAGAAATTGATTGACTTGCAAGACAGCCGCTTCATACAAATCGTTGCCTTTATTCCAGCGATTACCAGCAAAGCCAGTACCGCCGACACCGCGATTAACAACTGCAAGCTCTTTGATTCCCACGTTGAGCTTTACACGCTCCTTGCCAAACATCTGCCCGAAGCCGATACCTGTGCCGTCGTCCTGCCCTGGCTGCTTATACAGCATTAGCTCGTTGACTGGCGCTGCGAAATACTCCTTGTTAGTTCCGCGAGAAACTTCCAGCACGCGAGAGTTAGGGGAGTCTTCGCCGAAATAGTCAATCGGCCCAGTGCCGTCTGTGCCAACAGAATTTGACTGACCTATCTTCAGCCAAACTTCGTATGGGGAAAAAACTGGGGCATTGAAAGCGACATCAGTCACTGCATTAGCAAATAACGACGAAGGCAAGCGTATGCCCAGTTCTTTTATATATGTCTTATCGGTCATGCGGAAGCCTTAAATGCGTAGAATTCGGTTAGCTGAGCAATTGTCTGTGGGCTATCGGAAGCAGGAATGCCGCCAGCATGGGTTGTATATACTCCTACTGGATACCACCACGAGCTACTGCCTAGCATGCCATTGTAGGCCGCGCTAGCAGAGCTACTTAACGCCATTCCTTTAAAGCTAGGGCCGTAGCCAGTTCCTTCAATTATGCTGAATCCAGTTGTTGAGTCCGCAGCTCCAGTTACCGGATTAGTGTCTTGCACAAAAAGAATGTCTATATTCGTATCTGGATACTTAAGACGAAATCTAAAGTTACCTTCTGGAAGTCGAAAATCTTCCAGCGTATCCAATATTGAAAACTTACCGGCAGTATTCACGCTGTTAACTTCTGCAATGCTGGTAAACAACCCGCCAACTGCTAAGTCGTGACTAAACACGAGCGTCTCTACCAAAATAGGAATTAGATACACTTCGGCCGTGTAAACATTTTCAGCAACTTTTCGCAGTTGAAAATGATTTTCGTAACCGCTTGTGAGCTCGCCTCGCAGAAAGATAGTCCCAGCAGGCATATCAAAAGCAAAGGTGTTTAGATAGGCAACGCCGACAAGCGTGTCGCCTATTTCCATTGTCGGTACTAATACAGCATCACCAGTTAATTCAAATCGCTGCATGAACACAGGCGCGTCCCTCACCGCTGCAATTGAACCGCTAGTGGTTGTGCTTAGCGTTTCATACGAAGTAGCTGTCAACGGGCTAAGTGGTAGGGGATATTCATTCGACGGCACATTTGAGCCACCAACCGTATTGTCGACAACAATCGTCGGAGCTTCAGGCGTGCTATTCGGTCCCGCTTTAATCAGCTGAGCGGTTAGCGCATCCACATCAGCAGATGATGCAGCGCCCGCACCAGGAAATAGTCGACCGTTCATTATAGCGCCGGGGCCTCGTTGACTATCACGTAAGCACCGTCTACACCACCGTGCGAAAACGCCATCAAAGTATCCCCGACATACTGATGCCAATCTGATGGCTGCATGTGGTTGTAATGCTCTTTATCTGTGGCTGCAGTAGCACCTGCCTTTATACCAACATTGGACCAACCCACAGAGTTCTGCACGTCAACAACAGTGCCAGGCGCAATCCCTCTGGCCACGTAAAGATCCAAAGGCTCAGCAGTCAAGTACACCCTACTTTCATCGCTCATGAGCTTTTAATTCCGTTATTGTTGGATTGATCGGACCTACCAAAGAACCTGTCTTGCATCGCTCGTATAGCCAACTCACCACCGTTACCCATGAGAAAACCGGAGGCCAGAAACGCATAAGCGCCAGAGTCTGAAATGATGTTAATGATGTGAGCCAAAGGACCACCGAGAAATACGGCCGCCACTGCGCCGCCAAGGCCCTGCACCATTCGTCGCTTCATCTGCCCCTCAGGAGCAAATAGAACGCGTATACATGCGCCAGCGACACCAGACAACCCGAGCAAATAAACGTTAGATCTTAGTTCTTTCCAGACGCTGACAAGCGCCCCAAAATCTTCCATTGATTTAATGCCTGATAGTTTAAATTTGATTGATAGGTCGGAAACCAAACCCCGGAAACAAAAAAGGCCCGCATATTTGCGAGCCTTTCGTCAGAGAAACTTGTCGGATCTCTGGATTGAAACGAATCCTATACTAATTCCGTTCGATTTGCAACAGACCACCCATTTGACCTGCTCCAATTTCATACCACGGCTG
>CALDTX010000234.1 GCA_937923565.1 uncultured Granulosicoccaceae bacterium
CCAATGAGGCGCATTTCCAGCTGGTAAAACTGCAACAAAAAGGCATTGCGCATACGCTGATAACGCAAAACGTCGATTGCCTTCACCAAAAAGCCGGCCATCAGCAGGTTGTCGACTTACACGGCGTGTTAAATCTGGTGCGTTGTGTCGAATGCCAACAAACATTGAGCCGCGATAAATACCAAGACGCCTTACTGCACACTAACCCATGGCTGAGCACATTGGATGCTGCCTTTGCACCCGATGGCGATGCCGATCTGGATAACGCTAATTTCGAACAGCTGATCGTTCCCAATTGTGCGCACTGCGATGGTTTGCTAAAACCGGACGTGGTTTTTTTTGGCGAAAATGTTGCCAAAGCCGTGGTTCAACAGGCAATGGCAGCACTTCACGAAGCCGAAGCACTGGTGGTGTTCGGTTCGTCTTTGATGGTGTATTCCGGTTACCGCTTTTGTAAAGCAGCCCATGAAGCAGGCATTCCGATAATGATCGTTACCCGAGGTACCACCCGAGCCGATGGTATCGCCAGTTTAAAAATAAACGATAATTGCGCCGATGTGCTTTTGACAATCAATAGCTACTACGACAAAACCTGACCATTCGCCGCTTGCACGATTTGCAAGAAACGCTGTTCAACGTCAGCTAAGATTTGCTGGTTGGTGCTACGCCCAACCAAGCTAACCTCTGGTTTGCCGTCGATCATTTTTGGGTAACTGCCCATATCAACATCGGGATATTCATTTTGCAAAGCGCGAAGCCCGGCAGCTAAGGTACCCTCGCCTAAATTGCAACGCACAGAAACACTGTGGATAGTTTCGCCCTGAGCCAACGTGGGTAGTATGGAATCGAACATCTGTTGCATGATGCGCGGTACACCCGCCATCACAAAAACGTTATCCATTTTAAAACCGGGGGCAACCGATACCGGATTATCGATAAGCGTGGCACCAACAGGTATGCGCGCCATACGTAAACGATCGGCATTGGGCTCTACATTTTTTTCGCGCCAATAGGCCAGTAAGCGTTGTTCTGCTTCTGCATTAATGGGCAATTCAACACCAAACGCTTCAGCGACACAGTCTGCGGTAATGTCATCGTGGGTTGGACCAATGCCACCCGTGGTAAACACATACTGGTTTTCCTGACGCAACTGATTAAGGTGTTGAACAACAATGGGTTGGATATCGGGGATAACTCTGGCCTCGCGTAACACAATGCCTCTATCGGCTAGGTGCGTTGCTATATAGGCCAGGTTAGTGTCTTTGGTTCTGCCGCTTAGTAACTCGTTACCAATAAGAAGAACAGCCGCTGTGGGGTTTGATTCGTTAGCCATTACTCGCGCAATTGTAGGGGTAGTCTCTTTCAGCCAATTGTTCTGATAACCACAGAAACCGTCCCATTATTGAACGCAAGTAGCCACCAACCTCACCCAATGTACCATCAAAGTCGTCTTCACTCACCTGCATAATGACACCGGTTTCCTGCTGACTGGATGCCGCCTTTACCCGACCGTCAAAATGACGCACGGCATCGTCTTCCGGGCTCAGTAATGAGATGGTTCCGCTAACAATGATAACGCGCGGTGGAGGTGCAACAATATCCAAACAGCTTTGCATGTGTGTCCATTGCGATGCGACGTAATCGGTATCGATGCTGTCTTGCTGCGCTTGTGTCATGTAACTTACTTGCAAGCCATTCTCAGCAGCCGTTATGGTTGCAATTGTTTCAGGGCCCGGAGAACCGGTAGGGTCTTCAGCGGGTTTCTCACCGATAGTGACGGGGTCATTGCTGGCATTGGCATCTTCGTTCAGGGGCAAATCGCCACCACTGCTACAAGCGCTGATGAACACTGAAAGTAACAGGCAGCCCAACAGCCGTTGTGTCAAAACACCGAAACCAGAATACTGCACCGATTTGTTGATCATACCCAAACACTCAATAAACGATAAATGTCGTCAGCTTGCATGTGTTCAACACACACGATTCACTATGCAGCCGTCCGTACAGGTTTTAGCGGTGAACAGCGATATATCTGAGCTTGCAAACTTGAAGTGGTTCGCATTTTACCCGCACTTAACAATCAAGACATGAGTTACTCAGGCACTGAGCCAGTGCGAATACGGTTATTGCTGCTTCATGCGGACTGCGAGCGCGCGCTTTATGCCACGCGATGCGGCCACCAGCCCAAAGGTGCCGGTGACAAAGCTGACCGAGCCATAGCCTTGTTCGCAGTCGAGTCTGGCGGCTGGCACACCGGGCTTTGCATGTGTAACGCCACCTTGCCCATCCGGAAACACCGGCTGTTCGGTGGAGAACACGCACTCAATACCAAACCGCCGCTTCGGGTTTTTAGTGAATCCGTATTCAGCGCGTAATCGCGAGCGCACTTTGGCGGCCAACGCATCGTTCCAGGTTCGTGACAAATCAGCAACACTGACAGCAAGCGGGTCGATTCTGCCACCAGCACCGCCGGTGGTAATAACGCTTAACTTGCGGCGTTTGCAATAGTTGATTAATGCGGCTTTGAAGCGAATGTTATCGATGGCATCGATGACCACATCAAATTGTTGGTCGAGCAAGGCATCGAGGTTTTTTTCCGCCAGAAAATCATCAACAGCCACGGCATCGCAGCCGGGGTGGATATCGAGCACGCGTTGTTGCATTAATTCCACTTTCGATTGGTCGATGCTGGAATTCAGCGCGTGTAACTGACGGTTAATATTGCTACGACTCACATCGTCATGATCTATCATTGTTATGTGGCCTACGCCTGTGCGAGCCAGTGCTTCAACCACCCAGGAACCAACACCACCAATGCCAACCACACACAGTCGCAATTCGGGCAAAAGCTTAGTCGCGGTTTCTCCATACACTCTTGGCAATGCCGAGAAAGCTTGATCGGGCGCAAATGGGGAAGGCGAAGAAGGAGTCATTATCTGTTGTGACTGTACGGAAAAAAGCAAATAAACAGGGCGGTTGGCATGTGTATATTCTACGCTGCGCAGACAACAGCTTGTACACAGGAATTACCACTAATTTGAGCCGCCGTGTCGATGAGCACAATCTATCGCCCAAAGGCGCCAGCTATACCCGCGGCAGACGCCCTGTTTGCTTGGTTTTTACGCTTGAAACCGAGAATCGGGCCAGCGCCAGTCGGCTTGAAATAAAGATAAAACGACTAACGCGTTCCGCCAAACAAAATTTGATTACTGAATATCAATCAGGAAACCTAAAAACACTTGAATCGCTGAGTTAACCCCATAGGTTTCATGCCTGTGTGGTTCAGCGCAATACCGCACAGGGCATATAGCAAAGTTGGCCAGATGACTGTAAACTACTAGCCTGCTACTGATTGCAGATAGCTCACCCTCCTGGTGCTGCCGACATTCTCGGTCCACGCAATCTGCCGCGCCGCCCCACCAGGTTGCCGGCGTAGTAAATCGCAACACATGCTGCACATATTAGACCGCACAGGCTTTCGGCCGGTGATGCACGCCCTATGGCATGGTCTAACTAACAAAAGAGGCTCATACGTGAAAAAGATGTTTGTTGGTGGCTTGCCGCTAGAATCTACAGAAGAAACGGTTACCGAATTATTCGAAGAATACGGAAAAGTGCGATCCATCAAACTGGCAGCTGACGTTTTCAGTGGCAAGTGCAAAGGTTTCGGTTTTATTGAAATGGAAGGTCATGAGGCGCGTGCAGCCATTGCGGCATTAAACGGCAAAATCATGGGTGACAAATCTCTGAAAGTTCAGTTTGAAGAACCACGTAAAGCTCGAGGCCGTGGTCGCCGTTAACCACCCTATGCTTTCGTCTACTTTGATTGCGGCCAAGCTTTCCAAAGCCACTGGCTGCAACCATAGTTGACTATTGCCCCCAAGCAGTAGCCGCCACTTACACCAACTGGCAACTATAATTATTGCTCTAGGTTATTAAAACCCCAAAGCGGACAAAATTGGAGTATCGATGGTCACCCCAGACCAATTCGACATCGATCAGCAAAATGCAACTGAGTCTAATAACCAGTCTGCAGCCCAAGATCAACGACTCACCAGCCAATCCATCCGCAGTTTCGTCATTCGAAACGGCAGACTCACCAAAGCACAAGCTCAAGCCATTGAGCAGTTATTACCCCAGTTCGGCCTTTCCTTTTCTAACCAGGCACTCGATTACTCAGCCGTTTTTGGGAGAACTGCCCCTGTTTGGCTGGAAATCGGTTTTGGCAACGGTGATGCCCTGCTGGACATGGCACAACAAAACCCTGAGTTTGACTTTATTGGCGTAGAGGTACACGAGCCGGGTGTGGGGCAAGCACTAATGGGCATTCAGGCACGCCAGCTTAGTAACGTGCGCATTGTTCAGCACGATGCCGTAGAAGTACTCGAAAAAATGATACCGGCCAACTCGCTGGCAAGGGTATTGCTGTTTTTTCCAGATCCATGGCGCAAAAAACGGCATTTCAAAAGACGCATTGTGCAAAAAGAATTTCTGCAATTAGTGAGCGCTCGATTAGCCGAAAACGCCATATTGCATTGCGCTACCGATTGGGAAGACTACGCTCATTGGATGCTGGAAAAATTAGACCAATGCGACACACTGTCGAACTTGGCTAAACCCAACGACTACAGCGAACGACCAGCATGGAGAACGCAAACTCGGTTTGAGCAACGCGGCATTCGCCTGGGACACAAAGTATACGACCTGCTTTACGCCAGATGCTAGGCCACAGCAACACAATTTTGAACAACAACGCGCCAGTCATGCAAGCTGTTGCACTGGATTTGGAATAAAGAATGATCGATGCAATTTCCCTAGATTTGGAAATGGTCTTAGTGCTCATATTGCTGGGCATTACCATCATTCTATTTGCATTCGAGTTACTCAGAGTTGATGTTGCCGCTATCTGCATTATGGTTTTGCTGGGCTTATCAACGCTCACCCCTGGCATAGAACCACTACTTTCACAGCAAGAACTTTTCTCGGGCTTTTCCAGTAACGCAGTCATGTCGGTTATCGCCGTCATGATTATCGGCGCAGGCTTAGATAAAACCGGCCTGATGAGTAAGCTGGCTTCGCTTATCTTAAAAAAGGGTGGTAAAACCGAAGGTCGTATTATTCCGTTAGTGTCTGGCACGGTTGCGTTTATCTCCAGCTTTATGCAGAACATTGGTGCGGCGGCTTTATTTTTACCGGTCGTTAACCGAATATCCGCCCGTGCCGAAATTCCGATGTCGCGTTTGTTAATGCCAATGGGCTTTTGCGCCATTTTAGGCGGCACCGCAACGATGATCGGTTCCAGCCCGTTAATCCTGCTGAACGACCTTCTAATTTCATCAAACAAAACCCTGCCAGCCGACAAGCAAATGGACACCTTCGGCTTGTTTGCCGTAACACCTGTGGGCATTGCGTTGGTGTTAACCGGTATTGCTTACTTTGTAGTTGCGGGTCGGTTTGTGTTGCCGCAAATTCGTAATACCGATGCCAACCGTACGTCACGTGCCTCTGATTATTTCGAAAACCTGTATGGCATTAGCGGTGAGTTAATGGAGTGCCGCGTCACCGACGACAGCCCGATGGTGGGCATGACCATCCGACAGATCGAAGAAAACTACTCGAACACACCAAACATTTTGGCGCTCTACAGCGGTGACGTTGTCAAAGTACCACCCGACCGGGAAGAAGTGGTTTGGGTAGGCTCGCACTTAGGTCTAATGGGCGAGAAACGCAATATCGAAACTTTTTGCGAAGAACATAACTGGGAAGTGTTGGGCGAGCCCGATCGCTTCTCCGATGTACTTAACTCGCAACACAGTGGCATCGCCGAAATTGTAGTACCACCGGGTTCGTCGATGATCGGCAAACTCATTAAAGACATCAAACCACGGCGGAACTTCGGTACGAATATTTTGCAGATTTACCGCAACGATCAAGTGATAAAAAGAGAGTTCGGTGAACAGCAAATGCAGCCGGGCGATACGCTCGTGGTTCACGCCAGTTGGAAAGACATTCTTAAGCTTTCTAAAAACCGCGACGTTGTTATTGCCACAGAAGTGAAATACGAAGATTTACGTTCGCACAAAATTCGCGAAGCGGTGTTTTTCTTTATTCTGGCTTTGTCGTTGTTTTTAATTACCGACAACCTCTCTATATCCCTGCTAACCGGCGCAATGGGTATGGTGCTCTCTGGCGTACTCACCATCGATGAAGCCTATGATGCCGTCAGCTGGCAAACCGTGTTTTTATTGGCAAGCCTGATTCCGCTTGGCATCGCTGTGGATCAGTCCGGCACCGCTGCGTGGATAGCACAGGAAATTCTTACCTTGGTGGGCGATGTACCTAATTGGGTACTGCAGGTGGTCATAGCAGGGCTAGCCACGTTCTTCACACTGGTTATGTCGAACATCGGTGCCACGGTACTGCTTGTGCCACTGGCCGTTAATATCGCTGTAGCCGTGGGTGCAGACCCAGCTGTGTTCGCTTTAACCGTGGCAATCTCCACGTCAAACTCCTTTCTAATTCCGACGCATCAGGTGAATGCACTGATTATGGGTCCGGGTGGTTATCAGGTAGCCGATTTTATGCGCGCTGGCGGCATCATGACGATCTTGTTTATGATCGTGAGCTTGCTGATGTTGAATCTGATTATGTAGGCTTTACGGTCGCAGCTATTGCGGCTTTAGCGTTACAAAGACTGCTCAATTCACGCAGCTTATGTTTGATCGGCTTCGCTACTTGGTAGACTTTGCCAACCAACCCAGGGGATCGCTCGGGTCAATTGATTCCATATACGGAAGGCGTCTGTCGCTGTTGGTTATTTGATACACCAAGCCAATCCAGTTTCCTACAACTGACTCACCACTGTCGTGCCAGGTGTTTTCAAGCCGTGGTATTAAATGCGGCTCCGGGAAATGCGGTGCCTTACTGTTTGATTCCTTTGCGCTTATCACCATTTGCTTGTACTCATCCAGCAATACAGCAGAGTAGTTATCAAAATAATTGTGAGGCATGGGTGGATAATCATCCAGCTTGCCATCAATAAACAAGCCGATATCGCGCTTATATTCTTTCATCAAGCTAACGTGGTCGTACTCAGGGTGGCCTTGAAAATAAACCGTTCGAAAACCATCCGGGCTTACGGCCAGCTGCACACCGGATTCGTCGTTGTGTGCCAACACATGCAAACCGTGTTCTTCAAACTGCTCTTTCGTGATTTCGTTAAAGCGCGACTGAGGCACCGTTATGGTGGTGTTGATGTCGTGAACTAAAGGATGATCGCGTAGCATCACTTTGTGATCGTACACACCCCAGCATTTTTTGGGTAAACCAATACGCTTGATATCAAACTGGCTTCGCAACACTGCATGGGTTGCTAAACAAGAACACAAGGTGGATGTGACGTTCTGCTGCGCCCAATTAAACACCTCGTTTAGCGGTTCCCAGAATACCTCTTTGGTTAAGTCTGCCTCTAGAACGTTTGCACCGGTTATGATGAGCGCATCAAGCCCCTGCTCTAAAACCGTTTCAAGCGAGTCGTAGTATTTTTCAATATGTTCGGCAGCCGCTTTTGAGCGTGGTATTTCAGGCACGGTAAACGGGTGCAGGCAAAATTGTGAAATGGGATTGCTCGATCCAATTAATCTGAAGAACTGGCGCTCAGTTGCAGCGATGGCGGCATCGGGCATCATGTTCAGCAAGCCAACATGCAAGCTTCTGATATCTTGCTGCGCAGCCCGCTCAGGGGTCAGGATATGATGACCTTCTTGCCTGAGCCTTTGGTACGTTGGCAGATTATTTAATTGAACTAATGGCATGGCAAAAAGTTAGTCGAGCGCCGATGCAATAAGTTGTACGAATTCATCGGCACTGCTGACTTCAAAAGCATCGCGTGCTTTTATGGTATAGCCGTATTTATCAGCAATGTTTTTATACCGGGGTACGCGTGTTTTAAACAAGCGCGGAAATACCCAACGAACGTAGTCGTCTGGGTCTATCTGCGCAACGTACTCTAATTTTTTTTCCTGTTTATACACTTGTAAATGTTCGTTTAAAAACGCCTCGCGGTAATACAACGGCTTCGGGTTACTATCGGCGCGCTCGATCAGCATTTTTTCATCCGCCGCATCGGCTTCAATGTAGATCATGAGCGTTTTTTCAGCCGTGTCGGCGATGATACTTTCATCGTCGATTTCACAAAAGCTACCGCTGGCATCGTTTAGCACATGATCGTAACCATACACGGAATACGCTTTATCGATAAAGGCCGACACATCATGTAAGGCTGCAATTTCTGCATCCAGGTGCAATTGCTGACGGCGCTTAAATTCCGCTAACGGCAAACCGCCTAAATCGGGGTTGCCTAACTTTCCCAAAAACGTCGACAAAGGTGCCAGATTATCGAACGTGATGTTATTCGCAATATAAATTGAATCGGACAACAGTAAGTCACGCAAAAAAGGCACTTGCATGGCTTGGGTTTTAATGTTGTCCATAATCGCTTCATTGATGTATCGCGTACCAATGCGATAGTCCACCGAATAATGAAACCAATTATGATTACGTAATAAATTTGCCAGACGCGTTTTACCAACGCCGGACATGCCCAATAACGTTACACGCTTCTTGGGGCAATCAAGAAACGCCTGTGCACTCATTTTCATTACAGAATTTAAACCGTTATACCGCACCGCCGAAAGTATCGCAAACCAGCGGATCGCCAGATTCCAAGCCTTTATACAACCACGTTTGACGTTGCTCCGATGAACCGTGCGTAAATGCATCGGGGTGTGCACGTCGACCAGCACTGCGCATTAGCGCATCGTCGCCAATTTTAGCTGCAGCATTCATACCTTCTTCCAGATCGCCCGGTTCAAGCAATTGAAATTGCTTATGCGCATGATGCGCCCAAACACCGGCATAGCAATCGGCTTGCAACTCCGTGAGTACCGACAGGCGATTAGCTTGCACCTTAGGCACGGTGCGTTGTTTGCGTTGAACCGCCATTGAAACACCGAGCTGGTTCTGCACATGATGACCAACCTCGTGTGCCAACACATAAGCCTGCGCAAAGTCGCCAGCGGCGCCCATGCGTTGCAGTTCTCTGAAAAAGCCTAAGTCGATATAAACCTGGGAGTCGCCAGGGCAATAAAACGGCCCAGCAGCAGAGCTGGTAAAACCACACGCAGAATTAACGCCATCGTTAAACAGCACCAACTTAGGTACCTGGTATTGCTGGCCGGCGTTTTGAAACAGCTTGCCCCAAACGTCTTCAGTGGTACCTAGAATACTGGCAATAAACTGCCCGGCTTCATCGTCGTCTCTGATGCTGGTTGAACCACCCGGCGGTGCCAGCTGTGGCAAGTTTGCTGTGCCACCACCACCGCCACCAACAAGGCCGGTTAAGTCCTGGCCTAAGAAAAGGCTGAGTAGCAATAAAATAATGCCAGCGCCACCGCCGACTTTCATGGCACCACCACCGCGTCGGGGACGGCCCGGCCCCTGACCGCGACGATCTTCTACGTTCTGACTTTTTCTTGCACGTTTCCAGCGCATGATGTACTCCAAATCATTATTACTGCCAGCCGTACTTGTGAAGTTGTAAATCGCTGGCCTATGCGGCATTCTCTCACGTTCTGGAAGCCTGTTTAACCGTCAAAACGCTGTATGCCCTCTAAAAAAGCACCTTTTCTGATCGATGCCCATGTTCACACCGATGATAAACGCTTTCATGCAGATATTGACCATGTGCTGGCCTATGCACGCAGCGCAGGCGTTGTTGCACAGATAGTCCCATCAGTCAGTCGTAATCTATGGCCGCAAGTAAAGCATTTGTGTGATGCTCACAATGATTTACATGCCTGCTACGGCCTGCATCCGTACTTTATGAGCGAGCATCAGGAGTCCGACTTACTGGACTTAAGCCAATGGCTGGGCAAAGAGCGACCGGTTGCCGTGGGCGAATGCGGGCTGGACTACGCCGTTAAAGACCACAACAAACAGCAACAACAACACTTGTTTGAGGCGCAACTGGCACTGGCCAGAGAGTTCAGTTTACCGATAGTGATACACGCGGTGCGCTCTGTTGACGATGTCATTAAACTTATAAAACTCTCCGGACACAGCAAAGGCTTAGTGCACAGTTTTGCAGGTTCAGAACAGCAGGCGTATAAGTTAATCGACTTAGGTTTTACGCTGGGCTTTGGCGGAGGCATAACCTACCCCACGGCACACAAGCGCCAAGCAACACTTGCCAAGCTACCACTGGATAGTTTTGTATTAGAAACCGATGCGCCGGATCAGCCGCCGCTGCAATACCAAGGACAACGCAACGAACCAGCATACCTTAGAAGCATCTTAAGTTTTATCAGCGAGCTACGGACCGAAACCGAAGCTCAAATAGCCAAGGCAACCACTGAGAATGCCCGCACGTTATTTGCGCTTAAGTAAATCGATCCAGCACTGTAATTACCTGCATTTGCCCTTCTATCCAGGCTTCAACCTCTTGCAGGATTTGCTCTGCTGACTTACCTTTTGAAGAGATAACCGGACCAACGATCACAGTGATTTCTCCCGGCCATTTGATGTAACCATGACGCGGCCAGAACTCACCGGCGTTTAAAGCAATGGGTACAACGTCGACACCAGTTTGCGCAGCGATAATAGCACCACCGATGCGATAACGAGGTGGTGCACCCACGGGTACGCGCGTACCTTCCGGGAAAACAATAACGCTTATGCCGTTTGCAAACCGATCTTGCGCCTGTTCCACCATTTGCGATATTGCAGAACGCCCGCTGGTGCGATCAATAAGAATAAATTTTAACGCAACCAACGACCAACCAAATATCGGTATCCATTGCAATGAACGCTTCGCCACATAGACAGCACGCTTTAATAGAGTGGGAATAAAGTAGGTTTCCCATGTGGACTGGTGTTTAGCCATCACCACCACCGGTTTATCGGGAATGTTCTCCATACCCTGCACCTTGCAAGTTAATCCGCATATGTGATCCAAGCCCCACAGGTTCAACCGCAACCACATCACGCTGAATTTCGCGCTGAGTTCGTAAGAGATAAGCCGGCTACCTAAAACCGGCAACCCCATTAACAGGGTGCTAAAGATGGACCATAACCAAAAGATAGAGCTACGCAGCACCAACAAGGGTTTGTTGTGTTTTTTAGTTGTCATGTTGCTTGGGCGATAAGAGTTCATCAACAAATTGGGCCAGATTTTCGTAAGCCGGGATATGCTCAAGGCCTTTATTCGACTCCAGCGTTTTTTCACCCTGGCCTGTTTTCACTAATACTGGTTTTGCAGCCGCGGCCATAGCCGCCTGAATGTCGCGCAGCGAATCACCCACAACAAACACAGACGTTAAATCGATATCGAGCCGTTCGCTTAAGTTGTACAACATACCCGGTGCAGGTTTGCGGCAATGGCAATCGTCTGCATCGCTGTGTGGACAAAACACCACAGCTTCAATTCTTCCACCCACCTGTACCAGCTGCTCTTTCATTTTGCGATGGATGGCATGCAGGTTTTCAATAGTGAGTTTGCCACGCGCGATACCCGACTGGTTCGTCGCAATAGCCACTTGATAACCGGCCTGACATAACCTGCCGATAGCATCGAGACTGCCGTCTATGGGGTGCCAGTCGTCCGGTGAACTAACAGGCTCATCCATATTCTCGTTAATAACACCGTCTCGATCCAATACGATCAGTTTCAATTAACTCTCCTGCGGCTGAAGGCGAGATAAATCTGCAGTACGTGTGCAAAGACCATTCAGCGCCTGCAGCATGGCAAGCCTATTGTTACGCACGGCATCATCTTCGCTCATCACCATCACATCATCGAAAAACGTATCTACCGGCTCTTTCAAGGTTGCCAATAACAACATGGCTTCTTGGTATTGGCGGCTTTGCATTTGCTCGTCAATTTTTGCACTCATGCCACTTAAGGTATTCGCTAATGCAATTTCAGCAGGTTCTTGCAAGAGCTTTTCATCAACTTGCGAAGATTCAAGCTTACCGGCCTTCTTTAAGATATTTGCAATACGCTTACTGGCTGCCGATAAAGACGGTGCAGCGCTGGAGTCTCTGAATTGTTTAATGGCTTCAAGGCGTGCAAAGATATCTAAAGGGTTCGACACCTCGTTTGCCAATACCGCATCGATAGCATCCACACTGAAACCCTGATCGATGGCATAGCCTTTTAAACGCTCCAAGGTGTATTGCACCAAGGTGTTCTGATCGAAGTCTGCCGGTAAAACGTTTCCGTAAATACCCACCGTGTGTGAATACAACTCTGACAGATCGATATCGAGTTGTTTTTCGTTCAGAATTCGCACCACTCCTAAAGCACTACGGCGCAGCGCGAACGGGTCTTTTGCACCGGTGGGTTTTAAACCCAAACCATAAATACCCACCAGCGTATCAACCTTATCGGCAAGCGCGACACTTTGCGCAACAGCATTCGATGGCAAGGCACCACCGGCTTGTTTAGGAAAGTAGTGCTCTTCCATGGCGGCACTGACATCGTCATTATGGCCATCGCGCTGCGCATAATAGCGCCCGGCGATGCCTTGCATTTTGGCCAGCTCTTTGACTATTTCAGTGTTTAGATCGCATTTACATAAGCTGGCGGCCAGTTCGCAATCGCTAAGCGATGCACCTGCTTTAGCACCAACCCAGGCACTGATTTTTTTCATGCGCGATACTTTATCGGCGACACTGCCCAGCTTTTCCTGAAACAACAAAGACCCTAACTGCGCCTGATGATCGCTGAGTGTTTTCTGTTTGTCTTGTTCCCAGAAAAACATCGTATCGGCAAAGCGCGGCCGAATAACGCGCTCATTACCTTCAACGATACTTGCGGTATTGTTGGACTCAATATTGGCAACCGTGACAAACGCAGGCAATAAGTTATCGTTGTTATCCAGCAGTGCAAAGTAACGCTGATTCTCTTGCATGGTTTGAATCAACGCTTCTTTAGGAATTTCTAAATACTGTTGTTCAAATTTTCCGGCAACCGAAACCGGCCATTCAACTAAAGCACACACTTCATCTAACAAGGCATCGTCAGAAACGACTTTGCCACCTAACGCATTGGCCAGCTCTGCAACCTGTTTTTGAATGATGGTTTTGCGTTCGTTAAAATCTGGCTCTACCTTTGCACCACGCAATGCCGCGGCATAATCAGATGCATTGTTTAAGGTAATAGCGTTCGGTGCATGAAAACGATGACCGTAAGTGGCATTGCCTGCATCTAAACCGAATAAGCTTAACGGTACAGTGTTGCTACCATGCATGGCCAAAAGCCAAACCACCGGGCGTAAGAACTCATGCGGCCGATCTGACCAACGCATGCGTTTTGGCATTGGCATGGTTTTAAACGCTTCAGCGGTTGCAACTGCCAACACCTCGGCCAAAGTTTTACCGGCAACGGTTTGTTTAACCACAACCCATTCACCTTTAGGGGTGTCGACATAACTGATATCACTTTCAGTGGCTTTTGCCCCTTTTAAGAAACCGGCCAACGCTTTACTGGGCGCACCATCGTCACCAAAGGCTGCTGCTTTCGACGGGCCTTTCTTTTCAATTTGTTGATCGCTTTGACGCTCACCCACTGTTGACCACAGAGCGGCGATGCGACGAGGCGTTGCAAAAAGTTGTGCATCAGCATCGCAAAGCCCAGCAGCTTTAAACGAGGCGCTTATGGACTGGCCAAGGTGCTGCGCCATCGGTAACACTGAGTGTGCGGGAAGATCTTCACAACCTAATTCGATAATCAAATCAGTCATTGGCGTTCTCCGCATTGGCAGCGGCCACACTGGCAGCTTGATCACCCTCTTTTAATAATGGAAAACCCAAGGCTTCACGACGTTCATAGTAGGTTTGCGCCACCAAGCGAGACATCGTACGAACGCGCAAAATGAAACGTTGACGCTCTGTTACTGAGATAGCGTGACGCGCATCGAGCAAATTAAATGAATGCGATGCGCGCAGCACTTGCTCATAAGCTGGTAGCGGCAATTGTTTTTCGCACAAGCTTTGGCATTGCGCTTCGCAAACATCGAAGCCGTGGAATAACGCATCTGTGTCGGCATGTTCAAAGTTGTAAGTGGATTGCTCAACTTCATTTTGGTGGAACACATCGCCGTAGGTAACCACGCCTTGCGCACTGTTACCCCACACTAAATCGTAAACACTTTCTACTTTCTGGATGTACATGGCTAAGCGTTCGATACCGTAAGCCAGTTCGCCCAACACCGGTTTGCACGCCAAACCACCGCACTGTTGAAAGTACGTGTATTGCGTGACCTCCATGCCGTTAAGCCACACTTCCCAACCCAAACCCCAGGCACCCAAGGTGGGCGACTCCCAGTTGTCTTCAACAAAGCGAACGTCGTGCTCCAGCAGATCAAAACCCAAGGCTTCCAACGAGCCTAAATAAAGCGCTTGCATATTGGCAGGCGATGGCTTCATGGCTACCTGAAATTGGTAGTAGTGTTGCAAGCGATTGGGGTTATCGCCGTAGCGACCGTCGGTTGGGCGCCGGGAAGGCTGCGTGTGGCAAGCAAACCAAGGCTCCGGCCCGATGGCACGCAAGAACGTTGAGCTGTGGAATGTACCCGCACCCATTTCCATGTCGTAGGGCTGTTGCACTATGCAACCCTGCTCCGCCCAGTA
This sequence comes from uncultured Granulosicoccaceae bacterium, assembly GCA_937923565.1. GTDB lineage: Bacteria > Pseudomonadota > Gammaproteobacteria > Granulosicoccales > Granulosicoccaceae > Granulosicoccus. Next base: position 14,692 of record CALDTX010000234.1, read on the forward strand.
CTGCTGCAGTATGGAAACCATACCTTGAAAGGTTTTCACATCGTGATGCTGCGACAAACCAGTTCCCCCTAATGAATAAACGTATGAACAATGGCATGCAGTTTACTGGACGACTCACTAAAACAGTCGTTATTTGCGCGCAAAATGTATTGAACCGTGGGTTAAACCGGGTGGATGGTGAAACAACGGCGAAAGTTGCCTCAATTTCACACAACGGTTAACTGTTTTTCAGACAGATTTGGCGAGCGCCGCTATGTATTCGGATACACTACCGCCCAGCTATGATTTGTGGCAAAAGTGCAGCTTTGGCCCAACTCGGACCAAATAGGTCGCACCGAAGATTTTACGCACCAAAATAGAGCGCAAAACACTATAAGCGCACCTAATTGGTGCACTTTAAAATCCATTCAGCCACCTAACTTATTGTTTTTTATGCGAATTAGCGATCTAACCCGCATGGAACAACTTCTGCACACTAAACAGTCAAAGACACGATTGCCTACCAAGGCATCCGATAAACTAACTCAATTAATGATAACCGAGGGGAAAGCTGCACATGTCAGCCAATGACGTTCTAAAAACCATAAAAGACAACGACGTAAAATTTGTCGACTTCCGTTTCACAGACCCACGCGGCAAAGAGATGCATTTCTCGATGCCTGCTAACACGATTGACGAAGATACGCTCGAAAATGGCAACATGTTCGACGGCTCTTCAATCAACGGTTGGAAAGGCATCAACGCATCAGACATGATCATGATGCCCGACACCGGCACTGCCGTGATGGACCCATTCACTGAAGAAAACACGCTGATCTTACGTTGCGACATCGTCGAGCCCGACACCATGGACGGCTACGAGCGCGACCCACGCACCGTTGCAAAACGCGCGGAAGCGTACCTGCAGCAAACAGGCATTGCTGATCAAGCCTTCTTCGGCCCAGAGCCAGAATTTTTCGTATTCGACGATGTTCGTTGGAACACCGACATGAAAGGCATGGGATACCAGGTTGATTCAGAAGAAGCAGCATGGAACTCCGGCAAAAAATACGACGGCGGCAACACAGGCCACCGACCAGGTGTTAAAGGCGGTTACTTCCCAGTATCACCAGTTGATTCACTGAACGACTTACGTGCAACCATGTGTTTGGTACTCGAGCAAATGGGCGTGGCGGTTGAAGTACACCACCACGAAGTTGGTACTTCTGGTCAGTGCGAAATTGGTACTAAGTTCGACACACTGGTAAAACGTGCCGATGCCGTACAAACCATGAAATACGTTATCCAAAACGTGGCTCACCAATATGGCCGCACAGCCACATTCATGCCTAAGCCAATCGTTGGTGATAACGGCAGTGGTATGCACGTGCATCAGTCATTGTTTAAAGGTGGCGAAAACATGTTCGCTGGTGACCTATACGGCGGCTTGTCTGAAACAGCACTGTTCTACATTGGTGGTGTTATCAAACACGCTCACGCGATCAACGCTTTCTCAAACGCCTCTACTAACAGCTACAAGCGATTAGTACCTGGCTTTGAAGCACCAGTAATGTTGGCCTACTCAGCACGTAACCGTTCCGCATCGGTCCGTATACCTTGGGTTTCAAGCCAAAAAGCACGACGCATTGAAGTACGTTTCCCTGATCCAACAGGTAACCCTTACTACACATTCTCTGCATTGATGATGGCAGGCCTTGACGGCATCCAAAACAAGATCCACCCTGGCGATGCTATGGACAAAGATCTGTATGACCTACCTCCAGAAGAAGAAGCACAGATTCCTAAGGTTGCGTCTTCATTGGATCAGGCATTAGCTGGCCTTGACGCTGACCGTTCATTCTTAACAAAAGGTGGCGTGTTCACTGATGATCAGATTGATGCTTATATTGAGTTGAAGATGGAAGAAGTGACTCGATTGAGAATGTCTACTCATCCGGTTGAGTTTGATATGTACTATTCTCTGTGATTTAGTTCTTATTTTTCAGTGGTTTAGCAGGAATCGCAGGGAAGCGGTTCTCGTTATATCAAATAGTTATGTGTCGGAATTAGCACTTTTAAAACAATATCAAAAACAGTTTTCTTAACAATTTGAATTTTAGCGTCACCAGCAGAGTCTATGCACAAGCGCAGCTTGTTGATTGCCGACTTAAATAACACCGGCTAATCGTTCCTCAATCTCTTTCGACAGGCCGCGAACGACTTTTATTTCACTGGGCAATTCATACCCATATTTATTGTGACTCTTTTTGCTTATCAGCCTAAAACCTTCGAGAGTTAATATTTCTTTAAAACCGGAATGAAATGAGGAGTATGAATTTACTAGTACTGACATATCGGATTTTCGTAAATTATCCAGCAGGTAATTGCATCGACGTTTCTGACTCGAGTTTTTATAACCTATTTTAGATATTAGAATATAAAAAGCGACACTGTTCCGGTCTAATTGAACAGGACAGTCTAATGAGAGACAATTACAGTTAACTATTAGGGTGTCATTATGAACGAGAGACGAAGCAACAGGCAATATACAACTTAATTTAAAGAAGAAGCTGTCGCGCTAGTGCTTGAACAGGGTTACAGCGTTGCAGAAGCTGCCAAATCACTCGGAGTTGCTACAAGCATGCTCTACAAGTGGAAAGACAAAATTGAAGCGCAGCGTGCCGGCATTGCACTTG
>CALDTX010000235.1 GCA_937923565.1 uncultured Granulosicoccaceae bacterium
CCCCATTGGGAATACTCACCCGGTGTGCCAGGGAGTTTGCTGTCGAGCATGGTATTCAGAACGTCAACATAGGGCACGTCTGCAATAACCCCTGCGAACAAGTCGGGTCGCATATTCAAACTAGCAGCAACCAGCAATCCGCCTGCGGATCCCCCGTAAGACACCACTTTGTCGGCTGCGCAAATACCTTGCGCTACCAGAGCATCACCGACGGCGATAAAATCGTGAAAACTGTTTGTTTTGCGTTCAAGCTTGGCATCTTCATACCATGCACAGCCTTTCTCTTCGCCGCCTCGTACATGTGCTACGGCATACACGAATCCCCGGTCTACCAATGAAAACAATGTATGATCAAACTCTGCGTAGGTTGATGCTCCGTAGGAGCCGTAGCCATATAACAAGGCTGGGGCTGTGCCGTCCATGGCAGTGTCATGCCGATAAAGTAAGGTGACCGGCACTTGGGCGCCATCGTGAGACGCCACACTAAACCGACGCGTTATATAGTTTTTAGGGTTGTGTCCACTCGGTATGACTTCTTGTTTCACCAAATTCCGCTTCGTGCTTTGCAGATTGAATGCGTACGTTTCAGTGGGTGTGGTTGGCGATGAATAATAGAATAAGATGTTGTGGGTTCGATATTCATATCCTTCATAGATGCCAACATCGTAAGCTTGTTCGTCGAACCGTATTCGTTGTACATCACCGTGATTATTTCGGTAAGCAATTTGCGGTAAAGCGTTTACCATTTCTACCCAGACAATCCAGTCGTGCAGAACTAATACGTCTTCAATCATCCGACCAGCTTGATGTGTTATCACATCTGTCCAGTAGTTTATCGATGGCGTGCTAATGGGCGCATTTACTATTTTCCAATCGGTTGCTTCATTGGCATTGGTGCAAATAACGAATTGATCGTTTTGGTGGTCAAGTACATTGTATTCAAGGCCCTCTGTTCTTGGTTGAATGAGAGTTGGACACGCGTTCAGATCGTCGATGGGTATAAACCACACCTCGTCTTGATCATTCATTGATGTGTGTATAAAAACAAACTTCTGTGAAAGGCTTGTTGAAACGCCACAATAGAAGCGTTCATCTTTTTCGTTGAAAATTAGAACATCGTTTGCAGGGTTGCTGCCCAGTATATGTTTGTAGACTTGCAGTGCTCGATGAGAGCTGTCGAGACGCGTGTAAAATATCGTTTTATCATTAGCCCAGGTGACTGAGTCGGTATTTTCAATGCAGTAGTCGTAATCTTTGCCGCTTGCGATGTCACGAATGTAAAGCGTGTAGTATTCCGATCCATTGGTGTCGCAACTCCACAGAAGTTTGCTGTGATCTGGGCTGTGTTCTATTTCGCCAATATCAAAATACTCAAAGCGTTCGGCTTCTCTATCGATATCAAATAATATTGTCTCGTGATCGCCATTGAGATCGGTTCGTACATAAATGCCGTGTTCGGCGTTTTCGATATAACGGTATTTATATTTAAAAGTGCCACTGATGAACGGAACTGACTCTACCTCTTCGGCTATACGGCCACGTAGCTCTTTAATGAGTGCTTCATGCATTGGCGCAAGCCCTGCAGTTGCTTGCTCGTAGTAGTCGTTTTCAGCTTTTAGATAGTTTGCGATAGGGCTGGGTAATTTGGCAGGATCACGCACTGCTTCCTGCCAGTTATCAGCCTTTAGCCATGCATAGTGATCCAGCCATTGTTTATCGTGGATTGAACAGCTTGATGCAATGCGTTTTGCAAACGGTGGGTTTGCAGGCGCTAAAAGGCTCATGTTTACTGGCTTGACTTTGGCAGAACAAGGCGGTAATCGTAACAGACTTGCGCCGTTGCTTGGTTTAGTAGGCGTTGCGGTGTGTCCAACCCATGATGGCTGTCATTGCGATAATTTTGATGTCGAGCGAAAAGCTCCAGTTGTTGATGTAATGGCAGTCATGCTCAACGCGTGCAATCATGTCTTCAACGCGAACGGTTTCACCTCTGAGTCCGTTGACCTGGGCCCAGCCTGTTAAGCCCGGCTTTACTGCATAGCGCGAGTTCAAACCTGGAATAACATGCCTGAATTGTTCATCCAGCGGAGCAGGGTGCGGGCGTGGACCCACCAAAGACATGGTGCCTTGCATCACATTGAACAGCTGCGGTAATTCATCCAGGCTGGTTTTACGCAGAAAAACACCGATACGCGTAATACGTGGATCGTTGCGTTGCGTTTGCTTAAATGAACTTTCTGTGGGAACCGGCGTACTGTAGTTCTGATACATGGTGCGAAACTTATACACCTTTATCAGCTCTTGGTTTCGGCCGCGTCGTTTCTGATAAAACAGCGCCGGACCCGTACTGTCCAGCTTTATCAGAATGGACAATACAGCCAGAAAGGGTATGAGAAGCAGAAGCGCGATACCTCCGATCAGTAAATCGCAAATTCTTTTAAAGGCCGCATCAAAGCCAAGAATCGGTGTTTTTTGTATTGTGCCGTGGTTTACAGCCACGGTCGCGCTTTGATCGTGTTTAGAGACAACACGACTCGGTTGGTCCGCTAACTTGACCAATTCCGTGATTTTCTTCTTGTTTTTTTTCTCTACGGTTCTGAGAGTTGACACTCAGCTCTCCTGGCTCGAAGTTATTTTTACAGGGGGATCAATGATATAGCAGTTAGTCTAGCTAAATTCAAATTCGGTCTTGGTGTTTTCACGCACGGCGGGTGTGCGAGCATGTACCTTGCTCCAGTTCACTTTGGGTGCAATACAGGCTTTGTCAATATTGTGCAGATTTTTACTGACAACGCTTTGAATTTCGTCCACCAGATTATCTTCCAAGCTATTTAGCCGATCCATCCCGAGTTTTGAAAACTTTCTGTTGGTCAGGTGATAACGGTGCTCTTCTTTTTCATCCCGTGGGTTCACGATGTGCTTTATTTTCGCATTCATTAGAGTTGAAACAAAGTTAGCAACCGATTTTACGGTTCTGGTTTCTGAAATTTGATGGATAACGTCAACTTCGCCAAGCGTGCTTGCAGGAGAGTTAACCGCTGTTTCTATGCACTTTACGGTGTCCTGAATATGTATGAAGGCTCTGGTTTGCATGCCCTTACCGTAAACCGATATAGGCATGCCAGACTGTGCTTGTACAACAAATCGATTTAGCACGGTGCCGTAAATTTCATCATAGTCAAACCGGTTTGACAAAGTTTCGTCCATGTTGGTTTCTGTTGTTTGTGTGCCCCATACAATACCTTGATAAAGATCAGTAATAGTAAGGCCGAAGTTATTAGCGTAGTAATTTAGTAATGCAGTAATTTGCGATTTCGATAAATGATACAAAGAAGTTGGATTGAATGGTATCTGGCTTTCAATCGTATATTTGCTTTGATTGTTGTCTATTCCAACGTATTTGGTTTTACCCTCTGGTATTTCATAACTTCTATCTTCGTAGCCGTAAACGCCAATAGAGCCTAAGTGCACAAGTTTGATTGTTTTATTGTGCTGTTGTATAGCGCGCAAAACATTGTTAGCGGCGGTGATGTTGTTATTAAGCGTGTAGTTTCCGCTTTCCACTGACATCATCGAATAGGGGGCCGAGCGTTGTGCGGCTAAATGCACAATACAATCGGGGTTAAACAAGCTAACCGCATCGAGTAACGCTGCGTAGTTGTTAGCAACATCCATATGTTTAAAAAGAATTCTTTTACCGGTTAGTTCGTACCATCTCTCAATACGATTACTTATTGAGGCAATAGGGGTTAGCGATTCGTACTGAAGTTCAGTTGATATTGACCTTCTGGAAAGGTTGTCAATAATGAGAATGTCGTGGCCTGCGTTAGATAAGTGCAAGGACGTAGGCCAACCACAGAAACCGTCACCGCCGGTTACTAGAATTTTCATAATCGTCATCATTCTTAGAGCTGTCTAAAAAGACTAGCAGCTGTTTTTAAAATGACACGGACGGTAATTGTTTTAATGTGAAAAAATAGAGTTTTGTAATAAAACGTTAGTGTCTTATTTAGATTAAAAGATTAAACAATTTATACTTTAGTTTAGCGCATAGACTATGTTTGCGTTGTTTGTGAAATATTATTTTGGCTCGCGACCAAACAGGCGTCCAGTTTTAATGAGTAACCCTAACAACAACCAAGGTTCAATTAAATATCTATGTGCATAACGTCGAGGGTGACTAACAAGACGCCAAAGCATTTCCAAGCCGAAGGGGCCAAACCAACGTGGAGACATCTGCATTTCACCCGACATATATTCAAGGCAAGCGCCAACGGCAACAATGCAGCGACTACCCAGCGCTTTATGGTTGTCCAGAATCCACTGCTCTTGGCGGCCCATCCCCATACCAACAACAATGATGTGTGGGTTGAATGCGGTAATGTCGTTTAGCACTGCTTGGTTCTCTGCACTGCCATGACTGGCATCAAAGAATCCATCATGGCCTTTTATTGAAGCGTTGGGGCCAAGCTCGCTGAGTTTTTTTACGGCCAGTGCATTAACGTTTGCGTCTGAACCAAGGCAATATAATCGCCAGCGTTTTTCTGACGCGACCTGCGCATAATGTGGCATCCAATCATGAATAGCGGTTCGATGTTTCATGCGTGTATGACGTAGTTTATGAAGCCATGCAAGGTAGACTATTGGGAATCCATCGATGTGAACCATCGTTTGCGGCAACTCATGTAGCTCGGTGAACGCGTCGTTAGTCAGTGCCAGATAAATACCGTGTAAGTTTTGATGAGCAATGATTAACTGCTGCTGGTTCTGAATACTTAGCGCGGTGATTTCTACGATGTCGTCTTGGGTAGTGGGTGTTATCGGGAAGCCGAATATTTTCCCACTGCGCTGAGCAATCCATTCCACAACAGATGAATTGATATAGCTGGCGGATGTTTGATTAATTTCTGAAGACATTATTTTGAGATTCGTTGCAAAAGCAGGCAATAGCAACACGTTGTTGCAAACTATTTGAAAACCCGGACAGCAATCTTGATTGAGTCTTTCACTTGGTTTATGTGCTGCTAACCATTTATAGACGCATGTTATTCATTTTTCTTACACATTATTAACCTATTGTGTGTCTAAACGAAAAATCAAAACAGGGTATAAACTATGGGTTACCGACTCAATATGGCACATCTGACGATGCTTTGCATAGTTCTCAGCGGTTGCAGTGACGGTCAGAGTATTGCGGAAACAAATGACGCTGAAGCCCCAAATTTTCTGTTTATCATCTCAGATGATCAGGGTTTAGATGCGTCGGCACAATACGCCGTTAGTCAAGACGTACCGCATACACCGGTTATTGATTCATTAGCGGCAAAAGGCATTGTGTTCGATAACGCTTGGGCAACCCCATCCTGTACAACCACGCGTGGCTCCATAATTAGCGGGCAGCACGGCATAAACAGTGGGGTAACAACAACGCCTGCCTTAATGGATCCAAACACGTTGACGCTGCAGCGTTACCTTAAGTCCCATACCGCTTTTACCTATTCTACGGCTGTGATTGGCAAATGGCATTTAGCGGGTGGCAATGCAACAGATCAGTTGAGCCACCCAAATGATGTCGGTGTTGACTACTATGCTGGCAATATCAGCGGCACTGTAGACAGTTTCTTCGACTGGCCCTTGAACATCAATGGCAATCTGACTTCCGAAACAAGCTACCACACAAGCAAGATAACAGATTTAGCCATCGACTGGATTCAACAACAAGTTTCTCCCTGGTTTATGTGGTTGGCGTACGTTAGCCCACACTCACCGTTTCATTTGCCCCCTGCGCATTTACACACTCAAACCTTATCAGGCGACACTAACAACATACAAAGCAATCCTCGGGCTTACTATCTTGCCGCAATAGAGGCGATGGATACTGAAATAGGGCGGCTGTTAGATTCGATACCGCAGAACGAGCGAGATAATACGTTGATTGTATTCCTCGGAGATAACGGTACGCCGAGAAGAGTAATAGATACAAATGTCTATGAGCTTACGCACGGGAAAGGCTCGTTGTATGAGGGTGGTATTCGGGTTCCTATGGTTGTGTCGGGTAAAGGCGTTAGTCGAGTTAATGAGCGTGAGGCCGCATTGGTAAACACCACGGATCTGTTTGCAACCGTTAGTCAGGCAGCTGGAATGGCAGTACCTTCTGATAGAGACAGCCAAAGTTTTCTGGATTTACTGTCAAGTGCGAATAGCTCTACACGAGCGTATAACTACAGCGAATATGTGAGTAGCACTACCCATGGTTGGGCAGTAAGAAACGCTAACTTTAAATTAATGGTGAATGCAGATGGTACAAAAGCGTTGTTCAATTTGACGGATGATCCACGTGAGCTCGTCAATTTGATTGAACAAACCGATTTGTATGCTGAACTAATAGCAGCGCTTGAAACGTATGGCAACACTATTCGTTTTGTAGATCAAACAGATAATGCCAATGCTGTTATTGATATTACAAATGCCAACTTGGTCAATCAAACCCGTAGCTGTGCTGCCTATGTTAATGATTATAAGTCGAACGCCCTGGATGTTGCTACTAGTGAAAACTATAAAGGAGATCTCAAGATAACTGTATTAGATGAACAGTGTGTCTTTACCACTAATGCAATTCCTAATCATAACTTAAATGACGGAGCTCAAAGTTTTCCCAATAGTATTGCAGAGCAGTTCGATGAATACCGGATTCCGTTATCGCCTCAACGTGCAGCTGATACTACGCCATTGTCGCTTAGCGTTGATAACGCCATTATGCTCAACGGTGTAAAAGTTGACATTTTGGCTGCCGGCTGTTTTGGTGTTGGCAATGGAAAAATCGGTTGCGACGATATAAGCCAGCCTTGGCGTTATGATCCATTGTTTAGTGCATCGGGTTTCCGCGTAGACTCCCACAATGCGCACACCCAGCCCGATGGTACTTATCATTATCACGGCGCGCCGAACGCCTTGTTTTCTGCAACAGAAGTTGTTGAATCGCCGGTTGTTGGTTTTGCCGCAGACGGGTTCCCTATTTTTGGTAGCTATTTCATCGACAATGGCACCGTTAGAAAAGTGCGATCGAGTTATCGGCTAAAGTCTGGTGAGCGGCCAAGCGGTTCAGGACAACCCGGTGGTGTTTATGATGGAACTTTTAGAGACGATTACGAGTTTATAGCCGGTGCAGGAGATCTAGACGCTTGCAATGGTATGGTGGTTGAAGGCAGTTACCGCTATTACATCACCGATGAGTTTCCTTATGTGCTTGGGTGTTTTAGCGGCACACCGGATGATTCTTTTTATAAGCACTGAGCATTGCAACGAATAGTGTTGGGTAATGCCAAAACGCAGTCAGTGAAAAAGGCAGGTTGGGCTTGGTGTTTTTTAGGGAAAACCCGGGTCATATTCTTTGCACAATTTGGGAATACAATTTATGTAGTTTCAATAAACGTCATATTAAGGAATAATCTGTATGCGACTTTCGATCCTTCCCGTTTCTATTGCACTCTTGTTTAGTCAGAACGCCGAAGCTGATACCTTTTCGGCAGATGTATGGGCGGATAATTGGTTTCAATTTAATGTTAACGGCGAAAAAGTTAAGGAAGACTCTGTCCCGATAACCACCGAACGCTCTTTTAATGCAGAGAGCTTTACGTTTGAAGGCTCATTACCGTTCACTATTGGGCTAATCCTGAAAGACTTCAAAGAGAACGATTCTGGGCTTGAGTATATCGGCAGTAGAAAACAACAAATGGGCGACGGCGGGGTAATCGTTCAGGTTAAAAACAGCAGTGGCGACGTGGTTGCGGTGAGTAATGCGCAGTGGCGCTGTTTAGTCATTCATGATGCGCCCGTGGATAAACGATGCGAAAAAGAAGAAAACCCGGTCGCAGGTTCCGGCTATTGTGGATACACGGCTATTGCCGAACCTGCCGGTTGGGATCAACCCAACTTCGATGATGGTCGATGGTTGAATGCCACCGTGCACAATGAAAGTGATGTAAGCCCAAAGGGCGGTTACGATAAGATCTCATGGGACAATCAGGCCCAGCTTATTTGGGGCCCTGATCTGGAAACCAACAACACCGTGCTTTGTCGGCTGAAAGTGGGCTCATAATCTTATTCAGCTAATTCTTGACAGTGTAAAGAATTGGTCATAATATGGATTGATGAATCAATCTGAGTTTAGTCACGATCAGCTAGATGTGGCCGAGGCGCTAAGAGCAGCAGGTTTGCAAGTGACTGCTCAGCGTCTGGCTGTTTATCATGCAGTGCAGGCAACCCCTCATGCCATCGCTGATGAAATTTGCCAGGCCGTCAGGCTTGAGCTTGGCGTTATCTCACGCCAAGCGGTTTACGATGCGCTAAATGCGATGTCTGAACACGGCATAATACGTCGCATCCAACCCGCAGGTTCTGCAGCCCGCTACGAACACCGGGTAGATAACCATCACCATCTTGCTTGCAGGAACTGCGACAACCTCATCGATATCGATTGTGCAATAGGTGAAGCGCCGTGCCTGGTTGCAGAGCACGATCACGGTTACCAGATTGATGAAGCCGAAGTCACTTATTGGGGCATCTGCCCGGATTGTCTAAGTCATGGAGGCTCAAGCTGAACAACAAGACTTTCTGTGCTGCATTTGCCGCACGTCAACACTGGGTTGGCAACTGTGCCAACCTAAAAATTCTACTCATCACTAACCCAATAAAATTAGCTGAATAAGGAGCTCCATATGGACGGTATTATCGAAGGGGGTTGTCCCTTCGCTCATGGCGGTAACACATCAACTGAAAAGCCAGTCACCAAATGGTGGCCGAATGCGCTGAACCTAGACATTCTGCATCAGCACGGTGCTCGTATTAACCCGATGGATGAAGGCTACGACCATCGCAGCGCTGTTAAAGCTTTAAATCACTCGGCTGTTAAAGCCGATGTTAAAGCTCTGCTAACTGCTAGTCAGGACTGGTGGCCAGCAGATTGGGGTCACTATGGTGGCTTAATGATCCGTTTAGCCTGGCATGCTGCTGGTTCTTATCGCATGGGTGATGGCCGTGGTGGTGCAGGTTCGGGCAATATCCGTTTCGCCCCATTGAATTCCTGGCCCGATAACGCAAGTTTGGATAAAGCACGTCGTATCTTATGGCCTGCCAAAAAGAAATACGGTAACGCGCTTTCCTGGGCCGACCTTATCATCCTGGCTGGCAACATGTCTTATGAGTCCATGGGTCTGAAAACCTTTGGTTTCGGTTTTGGTCGTGAAGATATTTGGGGCCCTGAAATTGATGTTAACTGGGGTGCAGAAGACGAATGGCTGGCTGATAGTGCTAACCGTTACGAAGATTTGGACAGTCCGTCTACCATGTATAACCCGTTGGCATCCGTTCACATGGGTTTGATTTACGTTAACCCTGAAGGTGTAAACGGTAACCCTGATCCAGCGCGCACTGCATTGCATGTCCGTGAAACATTTTCACGGATGGCAATGAACGACGAAGAAACAGCAGCGCTAACCTGTGGTGGTCACACAGTGGGTAAGGCACATGGTGGTGGTGATCACGCCAACATTGGAGCTGAACCTGAAGGTGCAGGTATTGAAGCGCAAGGTTTTGGTTGGGCTAATCCTGGCCATGGCGCGAAAGCGGCGAATGCCTTTACTTCAGGTATTGAAGGTGCGTGGACTAAAAACCCAACTCAATGGGACATGGGCTACTTCGATTACCTCTTTAACTATGAGTGGGAACTCACTAAGTCTCCAGCTGGCGCTAACCAGTGGAAGCCGGTTGATATGCCTGACGATGCAAAGCCGGTTGATGCGTCCGATCCGTCAATCCGACACGACCCCATGATGACAGATGCCGACATGGCCATGAAAGTCGATCCAATCTACAACGAAATTTGTCAGAAATTCATGGCCGACCCTGACTACTTCGCTGATACGTTTGCGCGTGCTTGGTTCAAGTTAACGCATCGTGATATGGGGCCAAAAGCTAACTACCTCGGCCCTGACGTACCCGCTGAAGATCTTATTTGGCAAGATCCAATCCCTGCAGGTTCCACTTCGTACGATGTGGATGCCGTTAAAGCAAAAATTGCAGATAGTGGTTTATCAGCTGTTGAAATGATTGCAACTGCATGGGATAGCGCCAGAACTTTCCGCGGTTCAGACAAACGAGGCGGCGCAAATGGCGCACGCATTCGTTTAGCACCACAAAAAGACTGGGCAGCCAATGAGCCAGCACGTTTGAGCAAAGTACTTGGTGCTTTAGAGTCAATTGCTGCTGATACAGGTGCATCGGTTGCAGATGTCATTGTGTTGGCCGGTAACGTTGGTCTAGAGCAGTCCATTAAAGCTGCTGGCTATAACGTGGCGGTACCTTTTGCGGCTGGCCGTGGCGATGCCACTGATGAAATGACAGATGCCGCAAGCTTCTCTGTGTTAGAGCCTATCGCCGATGGTTTTCGTAACTACCAGAAAGAAAAATACGCCGTTGGCCCGGAAGAGCTGATGCTGGATCGCGCGCAACTGTTAGGTATTACAGCAGCTGAAATGACGGTGTTAGTGGGTGGTATGCGCGTATTAGGTACTAACCACGGCGGTTCTAAGCACGGTGTGTTTACTGATCGTGAAGGTCAACTAACGAACGATTTCTTCGTTAACTTAACCGACATGAGCAACAGTTGGCACCCGGTTGAATCAGACGGTAGCTATGAAGTTCGAGATCGTAGCAGTGGCAAAGTTAAATGGACTGCAACCAGTGCTGATCTGGTTTTCGGTTCTAACTCTATATTGCGTGCTTACGCAGAAGTGTACGCTCAAGACGATAACGGTGAAAAATTCGTACGCGATTTCGTCACTGCTTGGACTAAGGTCATGAATGCAGATCGTTTTGATTTGTTAGCTTAAGTCTTACCAACGAGCCGCTCCTGTTCAGGGGCGGCTCTGTTGTTTTCTCTGACACAGAGCGACGTGTATGAACAGACAAAACATCGTATCCCGAGAGCAATGGAACGCAACGCATAAAGCATTTTTGGAAAAAGAAAAAGCCCTGACTCGTGCTCATGACGAGCTGGCGGCCCAAAGGCGCCGGCTACCTTGGGAGCTTGTTACTGATACCTACGTATTTAAAAGCCCTACCGGTTCTGTCACTCTGGCAGACTTGTTTGAGGGGCGATCGCAACTTATTCTATACCACCACATGTTAAAGCCCGCTGATACTCAACCTTGCGCTGGTTGCGGCATGGTTTCAGACAACATAGGCCA
>CALDTX010000236.1 GCA_937923565.1 uncultured Granulosicoccaceae bacterium
TAGAAAAATGGCGGTACCGGTTTGCTTGGCGTAGCGCACCAGCTTGGCTGCACTTTCACGCACCTGTGCAACAGCGCCTGGTGCTGAGTTAAGCAGCTCGGTGTACATGGTTTGAATAGAGTCGATAACCATGACGTCAGGCTTTTCTTTGTCGGCGTGCGCGAGTATCGCTTCAACCCGTGTTTCAGCCAGCAGGCGCAAATTATCTTGTGGCAGATCCAAGCGCTTGGCGCGCATGGCAACTTGCTGTAAAGATTCTTCACCGGTGATATACAGCGTGCGTTGCTGCGCCGATAAATTTGCCAGGCACTGTACCAGCAAGGTTGACTTGCCAATGCCAGGATCGCCGCCCAGCAGTGTTACCGAACCAACCACTAAACCACCGCCTAGCACTCGATCGAGTTCGCTGAGTCCGGTGCCAACTCTGGGTTCGGCTCTTAAAGAAACATCGGATGCGTTGGTGATATCAGCGGCACCGGCATAACCCTGAAAGCGAGGATGCACGGTAGCGGGTGCGCTGGTTGCCGCTGTGGTTTCTTCAAGTGTATTCCAGGCATGACAGTCTGCGCATTGACCGTTCCACTTGTTCGACAGGGCGCCGCACTCAGTGCAGGTGTATTGCGTTTTGGCTTTAGACATTAAATGAAACGATTATCCAAGGCTGCCGGTTGCGGCTGGTGGTGTATCGTCTTCTTGATCGGCTGATAACGCAGGGTCGATGCGCACTTGCAAAACGCGGTTTTCTTCTGCCGATATAACCGTTATTGGGTGATCATTAAATTCAAACGCTGCCCCTTCGGGTGGAAAGTTTTCGAAATGCTCAAGCACAATTCCGTTCAGTGTTTTTGGGCCATCAGACGGAAGATTCCATTGCAGCGTTTTGTTCAGATGTCGTATTTGGGCTGTGCCGTCCACAATAAAACTGCCATCGGCTTGTGGCCGAATTTCGGCGGGTGCGCGATGCGGGTCTGTATCGAACTCACCAACAATTTCTTCCAGTATGTCTTCTATAGTGAGTAAGCCCTGGATATCGCCATATTCGTCAACCACCAAGCCGATCCGACGCTTTTCTCGTTGGAAATTCAGTAGCTGCACTGTTAATTTGGTGCCTTCGGGAATGAAGTAAGGGTCTCTGACGACCGACTCAAGGTACTCCAGCGTTAATGTACCGGTACGCATACCATCAAGCATTTTTCGCAAGTAAACAAAGCCTTCTACTTTGTCGACCGTTTCCCGATATATCAGCAAACGACTGTGCGGACTTTGGCTGATATTGCTTAAGATTTCATCCCAGGGATCGTCCATGTCCAGGCCGACTATTTCATTCCGCGGCACCATGATGTCGTTAACTGAAATTGAACCAAGATCAAGAATATTCAGCAGCATGTCTCTGTGCCGAGGCGGAATTAGCCCGCCGGTTTCATTCACAATGGTGCGTAATTCTTCGCTGCTGAGGTGTTCGTCGGTGTGATTGTTATGCGGTGCTTTCAATAGCTCCAAGAGTTTTTTGCTGATCCAGTTGATCGAGCTAACCAGCGGGTACAGTGCCGTCATTAGTGGGCCGAACACGGCCGACGCCCGAAACGCTACAGCTTCGGCGTGGCGATTGGCGAATGTTTTCGGGGTGACTTCTGCAAACACGAGAATTACAACGGTGAGTAGTCCGGTGGCAACGGCGATGCCGGCATCGCCCATGAGGCGTAAAGCGATAACGGTGGCAATGGCAGATGCGAGAATATTAACGAAGTTATTGCCCAGCAAAATCATGCTGATTAGTCTGTCGGGCTGTTCGAGAAGTTTGGCCGTGCGCTGCGCAGCTTTGTTGCCTTGATTTGCCTGATGCCGCAGTCGATAACGGTTCAATGACATGAGCGCTGTTTCAGAGCCTGAAAAAAAGCCTGATATTAGTACGAGCACCACTAGCAGTAGGCCTAGCAGACTCGTTGGAATGGCGTTCAAGTAAAGTGGGCCCTCATTTAGCCGAATTAGTTAGCATAATAGCAACCTTGCACCCGAGGTCGTTAGCAATTAGTGATATTTTTAATCTAGGTGCGTTGCAGTATTAATTCCAATACCAATTTGGTGCCAAAATACGCTAAAAGTAGCAGAGCAAACCCGCCCAGCACCCAGTAAACGGCTTTTTTGCCACGCCAGCCGAATAACCATCGGCCCAACAATAGCAGCGCAAAAATAAGCCAGGCCAGGCACGACAACACGGTTTTATGCACCAGATGCTGAGCGAACATGTCTTCAAGGTAGAAAAATCCACTTAACAGCGACAAGCTCAGCAAGAAAAAGCCGGCAAACAGCAAAATAAACAGCAAGCTTTCCATTTGCGTTAGCGGTGGTAGCAGTCGAATAAAGCCACCGGGCTTGTGCTGTAGCAGGTAACGCCGTTGCACCGTAACCAGAACCGCCTGTGCTGCACACAATGCCAAAACCGCATAAGCAATGATCGATAACAGCACATGCATTTGAATTTCAGGGGGCAGGTTAGCCGTTGTGGGGCTGCCCGATGTACTGGCAAGCATGCTTAAGCCTGCAATAGGGTAAACCGCCAATCCGAGGTAGTCTGCTGGCTGCCAAACGCACATGAGTAGTTGAATAACTACAATGGTTGCCCCCATAACACTCAAAGCGGTAAAAAAAGGCAGGCTTAATGCTTGCGGGAGTCCTGCTTGTTGAAAGGCCACGAATACATGCAGCGCCAGTGCAACCGTTGCAGCGAGCAGGCTTGCTCGGCGGTTCGGGCCTCTTACCGATACGTTGCTCGGTGCAGAAACTTTGGCTATAGCTGCACCTGCTAACGCGGCTTCGCTTGAATTTGCGGAGGCGTTTGCATTTGCAGCGGTGCTTGTTGTTCCGTTTTGTCGGAACAAATTTAATAATAAGCGCACACTGGCAAACGCATAAAGTGCCACCGCTAAAATTGTCAGGATAAAGTGATTCATAATTATTGAATAACTTGAATATGTAATCAGCTCAGCCCGTTATAATTAACGGCTTATCGATGTGGAAACAAAAAAATGTTCGATTCATTGAGTGAACGCCTAGGCCGCACCATAAAGAACCTGCGCGGGCAAGGTCGTCTTACTGAAGACAATATCAAGGATACCATGCGCGAAGTTCGCATGGCGCTGCTGGAAGCCGACGTTGCATTGCCCGTGGTGAAGTCTTTCATTGACCGGGTGCGCGAAAAAGCACTGGGTCAGGAAGTCATGGGCAGCTTGTCGCCGGGTCAGTCTTTGGTCAAGGTGGTCAATGATGAGTTGGTTGCGATCATGGGTGATCAAGTCGTTGGGCTCAATTTATCCACGCAACCGCCAGCTGTGGTGCTGATGGCAGGTTTGCAAGGTGCTGGTAAAACCACCACCGTAGGCAAGCTTGCCCGTCGCTTGAAAGAGCAAGAGCGCAAGAAAGTCATGGTGGTGAGTTGTGACGTTTATCGTCCGGCTGCCATAAAACAGCTTCAAACACTGGCTGAATCCATTGACGTAACCTTTTTCGACAGCGATATCGAGCAAACCCCAGATGCGATTGCCCAGGCTGCCTTAAAAGCGGCGAAAACCCAATATATGGATGTGCTTTTGGTGGATACCGCGGGTCGACTTGCTATCGACGATGCCATGATGGCGGAAATAAAGAACCTGCATAAAACGCTAGACCCTGTCGAAACCCTGTTTGTTGTAGACAGCATGACCGGGCAAGACGCTGCAAATACAGCCAAAGCATTTGATGAGGCACTGCCGCTCACTGGTGTGGTTTTGACTAAAACGGACGGTGATGCTCGTGGAGGCGCCGCGTTATCGGTTCGCATGATCACGGGTAAGCCGATTAAATTTATTGGTGCTGGTGAGAAAACCGATGCATTAGAAGCGTTCCACCCTGATCGCATTGCCTCGCGCATTTTGGGCATGGGTGATGTGCTTAGCCTGGTTGAAGAAGTTTCGGCCAAGGTGGATCACGAAAAGGCCGAAAAATTTGCCAAAAAAATGAAAAAAGGCAAAAATTTCGACTTAGAAGACATGCGTGACCAATTGGAACAAATGGCCAATATGGGTGGCATGGCCGCCATGCTCGACAAACTACCGGGCGCGGCAGACTTGCCTGATGCGGTAAAAAACAAAGTTAACGACAAAGAATTCTCCCGCCAAATTGCGTTAATTAACTCCATGACGCCGCAAGAACGGCGCTATCCCGCTGTTATTAAAGGCTCTAGGCGAAAACGCATCGCTGCGGGTGCCGGGCTGCAGGTGCAAGATGTTAACAAGTTGCTGAAGCAGCATTTGACCATGAGCAAAACCATGAAAAAAATGTCAAAAGGTGGCATGGCAAAAATGATGCGTAGCATGCAAGGAAAATTGCCACCGGGGTTTGGCATGTAGCTCCACATCAGGTATAATTGGGAGTTACCCCTGAAGCATGTGTGTTAGCGCATGGTTCACTAGTCAGATTTAGAGCTGGAATATTTAATGGTTACCATTCGTTTGTCTCGTGGCGGTGCTAAAAAGCAGCCGTTTTATCATATTGTTGCAACTGACAGCCGTTCTCGCAGAGATGGCCGTTACATCGAAAGACTCGGCTACTACAACCCGGTAGCGCGTGGCGATGCAACTGAAACTGTTGTTGATCTGGAGCGTTTAGCTTACTGGACAGGCGTTGGCGCACAAATGAGCGACCGCGTTAAGAACATCATTAAAAGTTATCGTAAGGAGCATGCAGCCGCCTGATCCTGTCGGCGAAGAGCACATTGTTCTTGGCCGAATCGTTGGTTTTTTTGGTGTGCAAGGTTGGCTGAAAGTCCACTCAGACACCAATCCACGTAAAAACATCGTCAAGTACAAACGTTGGTTCCTGAAAAGTGCAGCAGGCTGGTCGCCTGTTGTGTTGCTTAACGGCAAAGAGCAGGGAAAAAACGTGATTGCAAAGCTTGAAGGCGTTGATTCTCGTGAGCAGGCCGCGAACTACCTGGGGTTAGATATCGCTGTACTGCGAACCGAATTGCCAGCACTGGCAAGCGACGAATTTTACTGGACAGATTTAATCGGCTGCTTGGTTGTTGATCAAAACCAAGCGCTGTTAGGCACCGTGAAGCGTTTGTTTGAAACCGGCGCCAACGATGTCATGGTGGTAAACGATGAGCGTGAAAATCGCTCAGGCGAAAAGCTATTCGGTAACGAAATATTGATACCGTGGCTTAGACCGGACGTTATTACGCAGGTGGATATAGCGGCACAGCGTGTAGAGGTTGATTGGGATCCAGACTTCTAACATGCAGTTTGGGGTTATATCGCTACTGCCTGAAATTATTGAGCCTATGCTGAACGTAGGTGTTGTGGGTAGGGCGGTTAAGCAACAACGCATAAGCGTGGAGTTTGCTCAGCCAAGAGACTTTACCAACGATGCGCACCGCACAGTAGACGACCGGCCTTTCGGGGGTGGTCCGGGCATGGTGATGAAACCGGAACCGTTGGTTCAGTGCATTGCCAGCCTAAAAAAGAATTTGCCTGCAGCACCAGTGGTTTATTTATCGCCACAAGGCAAGCCACTGCGTCAAAGCACAATTCGTCGGTGGCAGGGTGGCGGATCCTTGATCCTGTTGGCGGGTAGGTATGAAGGTATCGATGAACGTGTTATCGATACGCATATAGATGAAGAAGTATCGATCGGCGATTACGTTTTAAGTGGTGGTGAAATTGCTGCCATGGCTGTTATCGATGCAATAAGTCGGCTTGTTCCTGGTGTTTTAGGGCATCCTGACTCAGCGTTGGAAGACTCATTTGGTGATCACGGACTGCTGGATTGTCCGCACTATACGAGGCCTGAAAAGTTTGATGAGAAGTCAGTGCCGGCTGTATTGCTCAGTGGGGATCATCAAGCCATTGCAATCTGGCGCAGAAAACTGGCACTAAAAAGAACATGGGAACGGCGTCCGGACTTATTGGCAAATGCCACATTGTCTGACTCCGATAAACAGTATTTACAACAACTTGAAGCAGCACAGCAGGACAACGAGCCCGCTGGCGATAGGTAATAACATGAGCAAGATCATCGATCAAATTAATGCAGAGCAAATGGGAAAGGAAATTCCTGAGTTCTCTTCCGGCGATACTGTCGTAGTTCAGGTTCGCATTAAAGAAGGTGAACGTGAGCGTTTACAGGCATTTGAAGGTGTTGTTATTGCCAAGCGTAATCGTGGTTTGAACTCCGCATTTACCGTACGAAAAATATCGCACGGCGAAGGCGTAGAGCGCGTTTTCCAAACTTACAGCCCGTTGGTTGCTGGTATCGAAGTTAAGCGACGTGGCGCCGTTCGACGCGCCAAGTTGTATTACCTTCGCGAACTTACTGGTCGCGCTGCTCGAATCAAAGAAAAGTTATAATTGGCTTTTGAATGTGCAGCTCTTCGCGAGCTGCACATTTTGCTTGAAATTACCACGCGCCGACCGCACATCCTCAGTGCGGCGAGTTGGTAGAGCAGTATGTAGCGTTCCCAGTGTACCCACTCGTCTAGAAAGTGCCGTGGCGACTGCCTTAGTCGTTGCGATTGTGAAAAAACAAGCCGATCTGTCAGGACAAACAGCATGAGCGAACAAAGTCAATCCAGTGCCCCACAAGAACAAATGAATTTTCAGGCTGAAGTCAGTCAGCTTATGAAGCTGATGATTCATTCGCTGTACAGCAACCCGGAAATTTTTCTACGTGAGCTTATTTCAAATGCATCAGATGCTTGCGACAAACTCAGGTTTGAAGCGATAGCCAACGAGCAACTGCTCGAAAATAACAGCGATCTTCGTATTCAAGTGGCCTGCGATGAAGAGGCCAAAACCATTACCGTCACAGACAACGGTATTGGTATGAATCGCGAGGAAGTCATTAATAACATTGGCACCATTGCTAAGTCCGGAACCAAGCAATTCTTGGAGTCGCTCACTGGCGATCAAAAAACTGACTCTCAACTGATTGGTCAGTTCGGTGTTGGTTTTTATTCGGCGTTTGTAGTTGCCGACAAAGTTGAGTTGAGTACCAGGCGTGCAGGCGATAGCAGTGATGCTGGGGTCAAGTGGACGTCCGATGGTACGGGCGGTTTCACGCTTGAATCTATCGAAAAAGCCGATCGTGGTACGCAAATCGTGCTGCATTTAAAAGATGATCATAAGGACTTTGCCGGTGCGTGGCGCTTGCGCAGTGTGATTAAAAAATATTCTGATCACATTACTTTCCCGATCATGATGCTCGAACAACTACCGCCGCCTCCACCACCCAGTGAAGACAGCGAAGAGCCTGAGGAGCCACCAAAAGAGGCGCAATTAGAGCAAGTCAACGCCGCTTCTGCGCTTTGGACACGACAAAAGTCGCAAGTTAAAGACGACGAATACGAAGAGTTCTACAAGCAAGTTTTCAGCGACTACGAAGCGCCGCTTATGTGGACGCATAACCGGGTAGAAGGCACGCAAGAATATACCTCCCTGCTCTACATTCCCAAGAAAGCACCATTCGACTTATACGACGCCAGTAACCAACGCAACGGTATCAAGTTGTTTGTGCAACGTGTATTTATCATGGACGAAGCTGAAAAGCTGATGCCTCGTTATTTACGCTTTGTTCGTGGGCTCGTAGACAGCAACGACTTACCGCTGAATGTGTCGCGTGAAATTCTGCAAGACAGCAAAGTCATCGATAGTATCCGTCGTGCATCAGTAAAGAAATTACTATCGATGCTTGAGTCCATGGCAGAAAAAGAGCCAGAAAAATACAGCGAATTCTGGGTTGAGTTTGGCCAATGTTTGAAAGAGGCACCTGGCGAAGACTTCGCCAATAAAGATCAAGTGGCAAAGCTCTACCGCTTCGACACCACGCAAAACGCTAAAGTGGGCGAGCTTACCAGCCTCGACGATTACATCGCGCGCATGAAGCCGGGTCAGGAGAAGCTTTACTACATCACGGCAGACAGCTACACCGCTGCCAGCAATAGCCCGCATTTAGAGATATTCAAAGACAAGGGCATTGAAGTGCTGTTAATGCACGACCGTGTCGATGAATGGATGATGTCTTATTTAAACGAATACGAAGGTAAGTCTTTCGTATCGGTAGCCAAAGGCGACCTCGATCTCAGCGGCATTGGTTTGGATGATGCAGAAAAGGCAGCCGAAGATAAGGCCAAAGAAGAGAAAGCCGAGCAGGCTGAGCCGCTCATTGCGCGCATTAAAGCCATACTCGAAAAAGAAACCAGCGATGTTCGAGCATCTACCCGTTTAACCTCTTCACCAGCTTGTATCGTGTTGGGTGAGCATGAAATGGCCCTTCACATGCAACAATTAATGAAGCAGGCGGGTCATGAAGTGCCCGGTAGTCAGCCCATCCTGGAGGTTAACCCGTCTCACCCGATTCTAACCATGTTAGATGAGGAGCAAGATGAAGATCAATTCGCCAGTTGGTCCCGACTGCTGCTCGATCAAGCCTTGCTCGCTGAAGGCGGTCAGCTTGAAGACAGTGCTGGCTTTGTAAAGCGGATGAACGAGATGTTCATGGCGCTTCATCAGCGATCAACTTAAGCAAGGTGGTAGCCGAGCAGGCTTAGAGCGGCTAGACTAAGCAGATTAGGGCGTTTAGCGCCCACTAGTTTTTAATAATGAAAGGCTTTCAAGCGGTCATGAAAATTTTGAACAAAGGCTTCGCCCGATTGCTCGGTGCTAGCATATTGCTGGTTGCAACAAGTGGCGCTGTACAGGCGGCAGGTGATGCTGCTGCGGGTGAACAAAAGGCATTTACCTGCCTGGGTTGTCATGGGGTTAAGCATTACGTAAACACGTACCCTACTTATCATGTGCCTAAATTGGGTGGTCAGCACGAAGCCTATCTGATTGCCGCACTAAAAGGCTATCGCAGCGGCGAACGTGCTCATGCAACCATGAAAGCCAACTCGGCGTTACTGTCCGACCAAGATATCGATGACTTGGCCGCGTATTTTGCGTCACAAGGGGAAGACAAAGTCGATACCAGCGACGATCGTGAGATGCCGGCAGCGGCCGCAACCTGTTCAGCTTGCCATGGTGCCGACGGTAACTCTCCAGTACCCACTAATCCGGTATTAGCTGGTCAGTATCAGTCTTATCTGGAGCAGGCATTAAAATCATACCGTTCAAAGGATCGAACAAACGCCATTATGTCGGGCTTTGCAGCGGCACTTAGCGACGATCAAATAAAAGAATTGTCTGCATGGTTTGCATCGCACAACAGTGTGCTGAAAACGCTTGAAGCGCGTTAATTGAGATCGATAACTAACCCTTTAGGGGGCTAGTTGGGGCGGAGCTGATTTGGCTGAAAATACCAAATCAGCTTTGCATCAAACTTTTTTTACCGAGTTTTTAGAAATATTTGCCAGAATGTCTTCGATGTCGGCTGGCATTTGTATGTAAAACCCTTGCTCTTCGATCGCTTTGATGACATCTGCTGGGTTGGCATTGGACAACTTTCGGGACTCATCGAGTTCAAATTCGAAGGAAAAATCAATTTCACCCAATTGTTTTACAACAATATCGGGTAGCTCGTTTAGTATGTCTTTGTTTTGTAGGAACAAATACATACCATCTTTCTTATTGCTTCTGTATACGCTGACTAACATAATAATTAATGATTTTTCGGTTTGGTGCGCATCATTGAGGTGCTAAGGTTGTGGAGTTTACCTGTTACAGCAGTTGAATGAATAACGATAAATCCAATGTGATGGAAAAACTGAGAGTCGATAAATGGTTGTGGGCGGCAAGATTCTACAAAACACGTAGCCTGGCCAGCGATGCTATAGCGAAAAACCGTGTACGTATAGACTCTCAACGTATCAAGCCTTCTCGCACAGTGCAAATAGGTGACACGGTACAGATCGAAAAGCCACCTTATGTTTTCGATGTCACCGTACTCGGCTTAAACGATCAACGTCGCCCAGCTTCAGAGGCATCGTTGCTCTATCAGGAGTCTGAGCAAAGTATCGAACAAAGAAACACATTAGCAACCAATTTGCGTATGGACCGGCAAATGAGTGCTGGATTGGCAGGCGCCGGCCGACCAAGTAAAAAGCAGCGGCGTCAAATAATTCGATTTCAGAATCGAAACGATATTGATCACGAATCTGAACAGCAAACCAATGAAAGTTCCGCCGATGGCGCCCAGCTGCCAGATACTAATAATTAGACTTTTGCCAGTCCTATGGAGGCACGCTTGTTAAAGCGCATCAGTGGATTCTCGAAATCCATGTTGGATAAAACACGAACCATGCTAAGCAGCAATGCGCCTGCGCCCGTTGCGCTGATTGTGCCCAGAGCCGAACACCCAGTATCCCGCAAGTTGATTAGTCACAATGCGCTTAAAGTGCTTAATCGCCTGCACGAAGGTGGTTTTGCTGCGTATCTGGTTGGGGGCGGTGTGCGCGATGCGCTGGTAGGTCTTAAACCCAAAGATTTCGACGTTGCGACCAATGCTAGCCCAGAAGAAGTAAAAGCCCTATTTCGTAATTCGCGCATCATCGGTCGCAGATTCCGCTTAGTACACGTTGTTTATGGCCGAGACATTATCGAAGTAGCCACCTTCAGAGCCGCCCACAATAAAGGGGACGGAGGCGAAATTGGTGAGTCAGGAAGAATCGTCCGAGACAACGTGTTTGGCAGTATCGAGGAAGATGCACTGCGCCGAGATTTCTCAGTAAATGCCTTGTACTACAACATCGCAGATCACTCGATTGTCGATTACACCGGTGGCTTAGAGGATATTGATGGCAAAGTATTCCGCTTAATCGGCGACCCGGTAACACGCTGCGAAGAAGACCCAGTAAGGGTACTTCGAGCGGTTCGGTTAGCATCAAAGCTGGAATTCGACATCGACGAAAAAACGCTGTCGGCCATGAGTAAAACCGCTCACTTGCTAGCGGATGTACCGCCTGCAAGAATGTTCGAAGAAGTGCTTAAGCTGTTTCAAGGTGGCTATGCGCAGCGTAGCTTTCATGCCGTACGCGAACACGAATTGCTGGTTTATTTGTTTCCTCTGTTGCACAAGCGTCTGCAAGCCAACGAATCTGCGGAGCTGATGAGCATGCTCAATGCGGCGCTGAAAAACACCGATAAACGAGTGGCGCAAAATAAACCAATTACACCGGCCTACTTGCTGGCCTTTATGTTGTGGCCTGATGTAGAAGAGCGCGCTCGCAAAGCTATTGCTGACGGGGCGCATATAGGCGATGCGTTGCACGGAGCTGCCGATGAAGTCATGGCGATTCAACTAAAGGCTATTAGCATCCCCAAACGATTTTCGGGTCCGATGCGCGAAATTTGGCTGTTGCAACCACGTTTAGAGCAATGGCGAGGAAATCGTTCGCTTAAACTGCTTGAGAATCGACGATTCCGTGCCGCTTACGATTTTTTATGCTTGCGCGCGAAAACAGAGCCTTTATTAACGCCGGTTGCACGCTGGTGGACTGAACTGCAAGAGCTCGATGAAGAGGCGCAAGCCGAATTTGCAGTTAACAAGCCGACTGTCAGCGGTTTATGGGGAGGCAACGCACCGGGTGCCGCAAGATCGAAAAAACGCAGACGGCGGCGATCAACCAAAAAAACGGCAGCCAAGAAAACGCCTTCTGACGTCAGTAAAAAACAAGGTTCGGATGGCTAGTCAGGTAGCGCCTGCGCAGCTTGAGCCGCAACGTGTATTTGTGGCGCTGGGCTGTAACCTCGGGGATCGTGTTAAAAGCCTGCAAAAAGCTGTGTTGGCTATTGAGAACTTAGTTGATACGCAAGCTCTGCGAGTGTCATCTTTTTATGAAACGGACCCGATGGGGCCGTCAGACCAACCAGACTATATCAATGCGGTTTGTGAGTTTTACACCGCTTGTGAAGCTCACAACCTTTTAGATAAGCTGCAGCAAATAGAAGCCGAGTTCGGTCGCGTGAGAACGAATCAGCAATGGAGTGCCAGAACACTCGATTTAGATATTGCACTTTATGGTCAACATCAAATCAAGACGCCCCGTTTAACGGTTCCGCATGCGGGTATTGCTGATCGTTCTTTTGTGCTTTGGCCGCTGGCTGAATTGGATGCGAACTTAGTTATACCGGGTAAAGGTATCGTTAGCGAACTTGCACCTAAATGCCCGCAGTATGGAATCAGACGACTACAATCTACGGTATGAAGCATCAATTTATAGCAATAGAAGGGCCGATCGGCGTTGGTAAGAGTACGTTGGCCGATATCATCAGTAAGGCCTACAAGGCCTATTATTTACGGGATACAGAAGCTGTTAATCCGTATTTAAAGCAGTTCTACAAAGACCCGAAATCGGTTGCCTTACATACGCAAATGCACTTCTTGTTGTCGCGTTTAGAGGTATTAGCTAATCCTGCTATCGTAGAGCGAACGCAAGCTGTGGTTGCCGATTTTCTGCTAGACAAAGACAAACTATTTGCAGAGCTTACGCTGGATCAAAACGAGTGGTGGATGTACGAACGCCTATACGAACGTCTAACTCAAAATACCGTCAAACCCGATTTGGTCATCTACTTACAAGCGCCATTGGAGAAGCTGATTCAACGCATAGAGCGGCGTGGTTTAAAACATGAGCAGCGCATTGATAGTCATTATTTACAGCAACTCATTCAATCCTATGAGCGCTTTTTCTACGACTACGCAGCATCACCGCTGTTAATAGTCAATGCCAGCGATATTAATTTGGCTGACGATCCAGAGGATATGGCGCGCTTAGTGGAGCAGGTTAAGAACATAGAAGGTGGGCGACATTACTTTAACCCCATCGCCAGTGCGTCGCTTTCCTAGCGAAAGTTCAGGTAATTAGCGCGGTTTGGTCGTGGTTATCTGTGCGGCGTATTGTAAAATTCATAAAACTTATATAAATCAGGCGGTTAAATTATCGTCTGATGTATTATAGTGTGCGCTAATACCGAGTCTTGACCCTTAGCACAGGCTCGTTGCCCGAAATTTGTACCATCAACGGTGGAAAAAGGGCAAAATACTCCATTATTCATTTAGTTAATAAAACGTTCATGGCTTGGCAGGGCACCGCCTGCGCTAATGTTCGTTTCGAAAAAGGTTACGCGCTATGTCAGAGCGACAAAAACTTCGCATCGCTTTGCTCGAGGATGACGCCGAACAGGCGGCTCGAGTTAGTGGATGGATTGAAGCAAAAGACTATCACTGTGGCGTTTTCAATACAGCTGAAGACTTCCAGCGTGCATTCAGAAAGTCCAGTTACGATGTTGTTGTTTTGGACTGGACTCTGGAAACAGGTAGCTCCGGTCTGGAAGTGCTGCATTGGATTCGCAAAACGCTTACTAGCGATATCCCAATTATATTTGTCACAGCCCGACAAGCCGAAGAAGATATCGTGACTGCACTTCAAGCGGGTGCTGACGATTATCTTGCTAAGCCTGTGCGTCAACATGAGTTGCTCGCCCGATTGTATGCTTTGGCGCGTCGTGCACAACCTGAAACAGAAATGCTTGAATGCCCACCGTATACGTTTGATACCTCCAATCGACAAGTGCGTTTAGGCGATGAAGTTATCAAACTCACGGAAAAAGAGTATGAGCTTGCGCTGTTTTTATTCCGCAACAGAGGTCGTGTATTGTCGCGTCAACATCTGCTGACCTCAGTATGGGGAACCTCTGCAGAACTGAACACGCGCACAGTGGATACCCATGCCAGTCGGCTAAGAAAGAAACTTAAACTTCTCGCTTCCGAGCGTTGGAAACTGACGTCGATTTACCAACACGGTTACCGGCTTGAGGAACATACGAGCAACGACTAATCAATGGTTAGCTCGCCCGAGCCAAAACGGCGCGGTATAACCATCTTATGGTTGTTAGGTTTTTTCTGTCTGTTGCTTGCTTTTACCTGGGTATTGCACTGGAGTCAGGCCACCGAAAAAGTTGATCAGCTCATTCATGATAACTGGGTGCGTGCGAATCAACGTGCCGTGCCAGAAGAAGTTGTTATAGCCGCTATAGATCCCGCTAGTCTTGCCGAGCTGGGTCGCTGGCCTTGGTCGCGAGAATTACAAACCATTCTTTTCGAGCAATTGGCTGCTTACGAAGTAAAAGCTGCAGTTATTGATATGCTGTTTATTGAGCCTTCCGATAGCAGCGATATCGACCGCCGATTAGCGGCTGCTATTGGCAGTATCCCCACAACTATTCTGCCAATACTGACGGAAGGTATGGCAGGCCAATCATCACGTGAAAAGTTACCTCTGGCTGTAATGACTCGCCAAGTCAGCGACTTAGGCCATATCCATTTACCCATCGATAATGATGGTCTTGTGCGGCGAGTATTTCTAAAATCTGGATTCAATAGCCCGCATTGGTCGGCGTTAGCGTTGTCTGCTTATGAGCGCATTGAAGGTAATAAGCCCTACGACGTACTGCCCGGTAATCGTATAGAGACCAGCGGACTCGCTAACCAATGGGAAACAGACTACGAAACACTGATTCCGTTCTTCGGACCACGCGGCACTGTGCCTAATGTTTCTGCTGCCAGCATAATCAGTGGGAAGGCAGATGCTAATGCATTGCGCGGTAAGGTGGTATTCGTTGGATTAACCAGTACTGGTTTGAGTGATGTTGTTCCGACACCGGTATCGGCATTGGATCAGCCGCTACCAGGCGTGGAAATACACGCCAATATTTATTCCGGTTTACTCGAACGTTGCATGGTTGGTTTGGTTGACTCCCGACTCAACATACTGGTGGCATTGTTGCTTTTGCCATTAATGCTGTTGGTTTATTCAAGAGCAAAGCCGCAATGGGGGTTACTGATTGCTGTTGTGGGCGGTCTTTTGCCTATATTGCTTAGCTATGTGTTGTACCGTTTTTACGGGCTATGGTATGCGCCTTTGTCAGCAAGCTTGCCAGTTGTGGTCAGTTATGTTTTTTGGAGTTGGAACCGCTTAAATTATTTGAACCGATTTTTGGAAAGTGAAACGGCGTTGCTCGAACCTTTAACGCCAAACGACCCAAGTGAAAATAATCTGTTAGCTGATTTTTTCAGAAACGCGGAGCTGCACTTACCCATCAATGGTTGGTATTTCAGTGCGAAGGGTCAAGTATTTTCCGGTGGTAAACAACGTCTTGATGGCTCTGCAGGTGTACTGCCGCTAAATCGTTGGACTGTTAGCAACAATTTATACTGCAAGCGATATCTTACGCCCGGCAAACTTGAAATTCATCTCTCTATCGATAACCCGGCGCTTGCGCAGGAGTTTGTTGCCTATGTGGACACGCTTGCCAGGGTGCAATCACGTACTAAGCCTTCAAAGCTTTCAGGCTCGATAGAACGGCTGCAAATTAATACACTGACTTTAAGCGACCAAGTTGCGTGGTTGCGCAGCATGCGGGTATTTAACGACTCCATACTTGAAGGCAGTCCTGCTGGTTATCTGGTGTGGAATGCCGTTGGCGAATTGGTGAGAAGTAATGAACTCGCTTATGAGTTGTTGCCAAGTGTGGGAGAGAAACCCGTGCTAATAGATTTTATTCGTTCTGTAAGTGCGCGCTCAGGTGATGCTTTTGCCAATGAAGAGCAAATACCGGCTCGCATGCAGTCGCTTATCTTGTCGTCGGAATCATGGCAAATGACCCATGTTGATGATGATCGGGAAACTATCATCAACTTCAATACAGTGGGCGACTCCATGGCCGACAGGCTAGTGTGTGCATCCGTTATTGACGTTTCCCAAATAAGAACGGCTGAACGCGGTAGGGCAGAAATGGTGGATTATTTATCGCATGATTTACGTTCTCCGCTGATCTCGGCGTTGTATCTGTTGGAAGCCGATGAAGAAGAAGATGATGTGCCGAGAGAAAGCTCCAAACGGATCATATCCAATATAAACCGTAGCCTACGCATGATGGATGACTTACTACACGTAGCCCGTGCAGATAGTTTAACGGCCGAAGGTTTTGGAGAAGTCTTATTTAATTCAGTTGTGGATAACGCGATTGACCAACTGGCGCCTCAAGCTCGTAGCCGTAATATAGAACTGCTGGTAGAGTCTGATGATGAAGACTGCTGGATGGATGGCGATGCCGCTTCTTTGGAACGAGCCGTTGTAAACGTTGTGGGTAACGCGATCAAATACTCAGAAGACGGCGATAACGTCACTATTCACCTTAAAAAAGGTCAACAATTTCTAACATTGATAGTGAGTGATGAAGGGGTTGGTATAGACCCGGCAATGATGGGCGAGCTATTTACACGTTTTAAGCGCGATGCAAGCATTGCTAAAAAGTTTAAAGGTATCGGTCTGGGCCTTGCGCTTGTTGCCAAAGTTGTTCGACAGCACGGCGGCGAAGTGCGCGCAGAGAGTCCCGGAGTGGGTACGCGCATTGCCATGACCTTGCCGTTGAAAGCGTCTGATAATTATCTACTGGAAGATTCAACTCGCCCGTCTTCATAGCCCACAAGCAATTGATCGGCTGGTCGGGCCGCGAATAGACCAACAGTGACCACACCGACAATATTGTTGATGGTGTTTTCCATGGTCAGAGCATCAATGATTTTAAAACCAACACAGTCCAGTATTTGATTGCCGTTGTCGGTGCGTGGTGCTTCGCGAAACTCAGGGTCGGCGCCAAGCTTGACGATTTCTCGGGCCACATAGCTTCTAGCCATGGGTATTACCTCCACTGGCAGGGGGAATTCACCAAGTACGTCGACCTGTTTGCTGTTATCAACAATGCAAATAAAATGCTTGCTGGCTGCGGCCACTATTTTTTCGCGGGTTAGCGCACCGCCTCCGCCTTTGATTAAATGCATTTCCTTGTTAACTTCATCCGCTCCATCGATATAAAGGTCGAGCCCGCCTGTCATGTTTAAATCGAGAACGTCAAATCCGTGCTGTTGAAGTAACTTGGCGCTGGCCTCAGAGCTTGCTACTGCACCTTCGAGCTTGATGTTACGAGCAGCCAACGCTTCTATGAACAGGTTCACAGTTGAGCCAGAGCCGACTCCAAGAATGGTGTCTGGCTGAACCAGTTCTGCTGCAGCCTGAGCTACAGCCAATTTACCTTTATGCATTGCTTAAAATTTTCCGAATATCGATTGGGTTTGCCCACAAATACAGGGAAACCGAGTACATTAATTAAACTACACCAATTGGTTTTTTGCGCTACTAATCTGATGAGCAGTTTTCACCAAGAGTATATCAAACGTATCCTGTCGGCCCGCGTATACGATGTCAGTCAGGAAACCCGTTTGCATGCTGCTCCGCTGATATCAAAGCGGCTGGGCAATCAGGTGCTGTTAAAACGTGAAGATGAACAACAAATATTTTCATTTAAATGCCGTGGAGCGTTTAACCGGATTTACCAATTAACTCAAACAGATAACGTTAAGGGGGTTATCGCGGCCAGTGCCGGTAATCATGCGCAAGGTGTAGCGCTAGCAGCATCTGTGTTGAAACTCCCTGCAACTATCGTTATGCCGCAAACCACGCCCTCTATTAAAGTCGATGCTGTACGCGCATTAGGCGCCGAAGCCGTGTTACATGGCGATGATTTCAATGCGGCGCTTGAACACGCACAACAGATGTCTGCGCAAAACGGCTATGCCTTTATTCACCCTTTCGACGACCCAAACACGATTGCTGGTCAGGGCACGGTTGCTATGGAACTGTGTCAGCAACACCCTCAAAAGCTAAACGCGATATTTGTGCCCATTGGTGGCGGAGGGCTGGCTGCGGGTGTGTCTGCTTATATGAAATTTATACGCCCTGAAGTGCGCATAATTGGCGTAGAGCCTGTTGATGCTGCATCGATGAAAGCTGCCTTTGATGCAGGGGAGTGCGTCGATCTAGACCAAGTGGGCTTGTTTGCAGATGGCGTTGCGGTACGCCGAGCAGGAGAAGAAACCTTTAAGGTGTGTAAAGCGTTTGTTGATGAAATCGTTTTAGTGACCGTGGATGAAATGTGTGCGGCAATAAAAGACATCTTTAACGAAACGCGTACCTTAACCGAACCAGCTGGTGCACTCGCACTGGCTGGATTAAAACGCTACGTGCAAGATAATAAAATCAACGATCAAACATTTATTGCAATAAACAGTGGTGCGAATATTAACTTTGACCGGCTGCGACATGTCGCCGAACGTGCTGAAATTGGTGAGAGCCGTGAAGTATTGCTGGGTGTTACCTTGGCGGAACAACCTGGCAGCTTTAAACATTTTTGCCATGCACTCGGGCATCGCAGTATTACCGAGTTTAACTATCGCTATTCCGATAGCAAAACGGCTCAGGTTTTTGCTGGGGTAGAAATTAATGGTGGTGAAGAGGAGCGCCAACATGTAATTGCTGAATTAGAAGCTGGCCAGTATCAAGTGCTCGACATGACGCAAAACGATACAGCTAAACTGCATGTGCGTTATATGGTCGGTGGGCATGCAACGTTAGAAGACGAGCATGTGTTTCGTTTTAGATTCCCAGAGCGACCGGGTGCGTTAATCGATTTTTTAACCCGAGTGGGAGAGCGCTGGAATATATCGATGTTCCATTACCGAAACCATGGTTCCGCTTATGGACGTGTGTTGGTAGGAATACAAATTCCTGCCGGCGAAGAAACCGAGATAGATAGTTTTATAAGTAGCCTAGGTTTTATTGCTGAGCAAGAGTCTGATA
>CALDTX010000237.1 GCA_937923565.1 uncultured Granulosicoccaceae bacterium
TTGCTTATTAACGCAATCTGGATTCCCATTCATGTGTTGTGGATGTTTGCTGGCATTGCACTCAAAGAAATGAACCTACCGACGCGATGGCAGCGCATTATTAATCGGCTTATGGCTTTGTCATTAATAACAGTGGTCATACTGGCTGCAGTTTTTCGACCGAACTAGCTCGTTATTTTTACACTCAGACACACTATCATGGGCAATTGGCAAGGCGGCAATATGGACAGCAATACTGCCGCCACCGTATAGTGCATGCTGGAAATTTATTGAGGTAGAACAATGCGCACCATACTAACGATCTTGGCTGCAAGCACGATAACACTAGGTGCTTGTACAAATTCAGATAATCCACAACTATCCATGTGCCAGGCAGTGGCGAAACAACTCAGTAACAATACTGTTTCAAGCTGGGATAGCAACAGCGAACAGGATAATGTTCGCAACCGTGTGGTTAAAGTGAGCTTTACAAGCTCTCAAGGCCAATCCAATGTGCTTAGTTGCAACTACCCCAAACATGAAGATGGCACCATCGATACCGCTCCCGATCGCGTTGCGTTAAACAATCAGGCGGTCGACGGAAAAGTGTTACTTTCAGCTGGCACCAAGGCCTCGAAAGAACTGCTTGCCGGAACGTACAAAAACACCGTTGCCGCATCAGCGGAACTTGCGAATCAGGCCGCTGACAAAGCCGGTGATTTAGCAGACAAAGCAAAAGATGCCGCCATAGATGGTGCGAAAGCATTACAGGATTTACAAAAGCAATAGCTTGGCAAACACTATAGAGCGCTGTGACTACCAATAAAACACAACCCTCATGGGTAACTCATAGTACCGATATCGTGTACGACAATCCGTGGATTACCGTTTCGCATCGTAATGTCACAGCACCTACTGGCAAGGACGCCATTTACGGCATGGTTCACTTTAAAAACGTGGCAGTGGCCGTTATTCCCATCGACGAAGAAGGTTATACCTGGCTGGTTGGCCAACATCGATACACCCTGGACTGCTACAGTTGGGAAGTACCCGAAGGTGGCAGTCATTTAACGGAAAGCACTCTGGAAGCCGCTAAACGCGAATTATTAGAAGAAACCGGGATTGTTGCCGAGCACTGGCAAGAGCTACTGCAACTGCATACTTCCAATTCCGTTACTGACGAACGGGCAATTGCCTATATAGCTCGCGGGCTAAGTTTTAATGAAGCCGAGCCCGATGATACCGAAGTGCTGGAGCGACAACGAGTGCCAATAACAACAGCTATTGAGATGGCTATGGATGGCAGAATTACCGATGCGCTGGCGATGGCATCGTTATTTAAAATTAAAATTATGATGGACCAACAAGCGTTAAGCGAGTAGTTCCGTTAACGCGTTAATGAGGTTACGCATATCTTCTTCGTCGGTAAAATAACCAGGCGATAAACGTAAAGCACCACCTTGCTCTATCGTTACTGCATCTTGATGAACCAACGGTGCACAGTGCAACCCGGCTCTTGCACAAATATGGTAGTCAGCATCCAGCATATCACCCAGCTGCTGGGCAGACATACCGTCAACGATAAAACTGATGGCTGCAACTCTGGCATCATTTCTTGCTGCACCTAACACTGTGACCGAAGGATAACGTTTTAACAGCGTTTCAATCTCCGCTATGTGCTGCATTTCTGTGGTGTGAATATGTTCGATTGCAAGCTTGCACATCACAGCGTGCTCGCTCTGACTTTCATTAAGTTCAGCAAGCGTTAGGCGTTGCTCTGCCGTGTGATCTTGATCGGCGAGTTGTTTTTCTAAGCACTGTTTTCCCAACGCCAAAAACCACTTTTGCGCTGCATGCAAACCTGCAATACCTGGCAAAGGCACTGTGCCGGATTCTAATCGATGCGGATAAATTTCAGGTTGTAATGGCGATTCAGAATCGACACCTGTACCACCAAAACGGGTCGGGGATAACGTTACGTCTTCTGCAACAATTAACACACCAACCCCCATCGGGCCAAACAAACCTTTATGTCCGGGTAAAGCGAGAACACCAATATTAGCAAGAGCCATGTCGATAGGGACAACACCTGCAGTTTGTGCAGCATCTACCACTAGCACAAGTCCATGTTTTTTAGCAATTGCACCAACAGCCTCAACATCTTGTACCGTACCTAATACGTTTGAAGCATGATTTAACACAATAGCTTTTGTATTCGGTTGAATTGCTGCTTCGATGTTCTCGGGCAATACATAACCAGACGGTTCGGCAGATACACGACTAATCTGTGCAACGCCATCGTGCTCAAGGTGATTAGCAACACGTAAAACCGCATTGTGTTCAAGCCGGGTAGTGATAACGTGATCGCCGGGTTTTACCAATCCGGCAATGGCCATGTTGATAGCGTCGGCCCCATTCAGCGTAAAAACAACTCTGTTTGGATCCCCTGAAAAACCAAAAAAACGCGCCAACATTTTACGCGTCTGAAAGACCATTTGCTCCGCTTCAAGCGAAAGCATATGACCACTTCTGCCCGGGTTGACGCCATTCGACCGGAAAAACGAATCCATAAACGCGTACACCGGCTCGGGCTTCGGCCAAGACGTTGCGGCGTTGTCGAAATAGAAGTTGTCTTTCATGAACGAGGAGGATCAGCGCTATCTGAAGTCTGATTTGTGTCGTCTAGGTTTTCAGTATCATCAGCATCAGTTAAATCTTCGATGTCAGAAAAGCTATTGTTATCTGTTAAATCACCGGCATCTGTAAAATCGCCAGAATCTGTAAAGTCATGAGTATCTGTGAAGTTTTCAACATCTGCGTGATCGCCACTATCATTTAGATCATCAAGCGGAATATCCAGGGAGGCAACATCGTGTAAGGGCGTTTCAGGCAACATGGTTTTATCGAAACGATCACCATCGAGAGGCTCTTCCTCGACATCAAAGGCATCGTAATGATCATCAACTTCGATAACTCGATCATCGTGCAATAGCTCATCCACGTGCGCCGTATTATCAAGCGTGAAGTCATTGTGATCTTCATCGACATTATTGCGTGTGTCTTGCGCTGCTTCCACAGCTTCTTCTGCCTCAGTAATTTCAGTGGCTTCAGGCGCCCGGTCAATTGGATCGTTTTGTAATTCTTCTTGAGCGGTATCATTTTGCGCAAGGCTTTCATCAAAGACGGCCGATTGCGTGTTATCGAGCGTTGCATCATCAAAATCACTGAGATCAAAGTCGTCGATATCATCGTTCATTGCAAAGTCAGTCGCACTATCGAGACTTGCATTTAAATCACTTTCGTCAACACCAAGCTGAAGCTGTTCTGAGCCTGCTGCTACAGCCCCGATACCTGCACCGGCCGCTAATGCTGCGCGTTTAGCTGCGTTCGCTGATAACGCTGGATTATTGTTCTGAGGCTTGGGGTTTAACCAAGGTTTTCCTGGCACAGTTTGATGGTGTCCCCAAGCTCTACCTTTGGCGGCACCCCACGGTTTATCGGTGTTATCGGGTTCTAGTTCATCCACCGAAACCACATTGATTTGCCTGAGCATGCTGATCGGCAATGCCAAAAAGAAAATCCAGTACAGCTCCCTATTCACCAAAAACCTGGCTTCAGAGAAATTGCTGATTAGATAAGCCACTACAAACGCCAACACAAACAAGACGCCAACTTGTTGGCGTTCATATTGACAATAAAAAA
The DNA here is from genome assembly GCA_937923565.1 of uncultured Granulosicoccaceae bacterium. Taxonomy (GTDB): domain Bacteria; phylum Pseudomonadota; class Gammaproteobacteria; order Granulosicoccales; family Granulosicoccaceae; genus Granulosicoccus. The sequence goes on from CALDTX010000237.1 coordinate 3,682, forward strand.
TTTCGATTAATTGCTGAGCAACCATGATGAGCGCAATGCAAGACAACGGAAGACCAATTTCCGAAGCCACTTGCAAGAAGCCATTATGTGCGTGGTAAACCACCCAAGTAAAATCGGTTAGGCTTTGCTGAATCCAGAGTGTTGCGTCATTGGGAAACCATATAGAACCATAGCCGTAACCGGTAACAGGTTTCTCCATGATCAATTTCCAGGTTTGGCGCCAAACCTCACCCCGACCGGTGAGATCTCCGGTTCGCCCAACTAATTCAGCCGTGCTGATATTGCTCAAAACAAAACCCACTAAACCTGCCATCAGTAAGGCAAGCACCACCATGCGTACAAACCCAAGCTGAAAACGAATGGCAATATAGATATAAAGAGACAATGACCCAGCAACTAACATAGCGAGCAATGAGGTAGCCGATTCACTTTTAATCAGTACGAACAAGGAAACGACTGCCATGAGATAACAAAGCACTTTTAGCAGGAACGTGTTGCTGGATTCGCTTAATGTGACATACAAAAGTACCGCGATCGCTGCCCAAAAACCCAGCGCATTCTTAGAGTTCAGAATGCCACTCCACACAATTTGCCCTTCATATTCCTGTAAGCCTAATTCGGGCATGATGTAGGCAGCCGCAATAGATGCCACCATTATGACGCCCAGTACAACGGCAGAAATTCGTAACGTTGTTAACAGCGGCACCATGAAACCCAGATAAATAGCAATGATCGAGCTGCCCAACAAATGCACCACCCGCTCTGCCGACACGGCCGCATCCAACGACCAAGAAACAGAAATTGCCGTGCCAAACAGAACCACAACCAGTAGCAGGCGATAACGCGCAAGCCAGGAAATCCAGTTGATTCCGTGGCTAAACATGAGCCCGAAAAAAGCCGCAACATAGGTAAGTAACCACAGCAAAGCAATCGACGTGTGCAATTGCGGTACGAAATGGTTCATTAAACTGTGCAAGGCACTTGAGCCGAGCGCAACAATCAGCACCAGCATTAGCACCGCAAATGCGGAACCTTTGGCGGCCGCGTTGGGGTCTGAATAGGTAGCTACGCGCACAGCGCGACTGGCTCATTAAAATGGGAAGAAATGCTCATCCGCTAATGATAGCTAATGCTGGCCAGAAGCGCTGGGGTACAGGTCGAAATTTAACTTAAAACGGATGCGATGCATTCCTCTAAGGCGTTAAAGCGGAAAGGCTTAAGAAGCACTGCGTCAGCGCCCAACTGATTTTCGTTAGACTGAAAGTTTTCGCTCGCGTGGCCACTGATACCAATGTATTTGCAAGAACTCGACAAAGCTCGCATAGATTTAATCGCATTTGCGCCGTCCATAACAGGCATATTCATGTCAATAATGACCAAATCGATGTTTTCGGCGTAATTCGCAAACTTTTCCACGCCCATTTTGCCATCGTAGGCAACCAGAACCTTATGCCCAAGTGACTCTACAAATACCGATAAAGTGTCTATCAGGCTTTTTTCATCATCAATGAGTAATACTGTCCTGGACAAAGAACGCTCCCTGGATTTGACCAAAGCTGGCCTTGGAATATCATTTACTTCAGATATGGGTAGCAAAACGCGAAACACGGTACCTTTTTGCAGTTCACTATCGACCAAAATTGCACCGTTGTGCTCCACAATTGTGCCATAGGTGGAAGAAAGCCCCAAACCTGCACCTTTACCTTGTTCACGAGTTGTGTAGAACGGCTCAAATATGCGCTCCATCACTTCATCACTCATGCCAACGCCAGTGTCTCGAATGGTAATTTCCACAAACTCGCCTGGCTCTAAATCAAATGCCAATTCGTCACAGTAATTTCCATCGAGCGAGATTCGCTTCAGCCCTACTGATAATCTACCACCCGTTGGCATTGCCAACCCCGCATTAATTAAAATATTGAAAAACGCACTATGCAGTGAACTTTCGTCGCCAAGCACTAAGGTTGAAAACTCCATTTTCTGGATGGCAACTACAATATCTCTTCGCGTAGTGCGCCTGAAAATACCTAAAACGTTTTCAATCAGGCTATTGATATCAATAGGCCTGAAAACATATTCACGACTTTGAGAAAACGTCGTTAGCTTTGTGGCCAAGTCTGCACCCCGCTCGGTTGTGCGGATAATATTTTCCAATAAGGTGAGTTCAACACTGGATAATTTGTCATCGCACTTAAGCATTAACATTTCGGCGCTGCTGGAGATACCCGCTAACAAATTGTTGAAGTCGTGCGAGATACCACCCGACAATATGCCGATAGCGCGCATTTTCTCCAATTGAATTAATTGCAAACGACGCTCGAACTCTTTTGAAATGTCTCTGAAGGTTAATACACAACCACGTACGTTGCCGGACGCATCCAAGATAGGCGAAGCAGTATGTGTTATTGAGTATTCATCACCCTGTTTGGAATGTAAGCTAAGCTGATTGATTAACGTAGACTCAGTGGCAGATCTCAGTACATTGAGCACTGGATTCTCCAGCTCTAGCATAGTGTCCGCGTCATAAATCCTAACCACTGTACTGATATATTGGCCGAATGCCGATTGCTCAGACCAGCCAGTTAGCTTTTGAGCAACAAGATTAAACTGTTGAATAATCCCATTTTCATCGGTGGCAATTACAGCATCCCCAATTGAGTTCAGCGCGATACGAATGTATTCTTCACTTTGACGTAACGATTTTTCAGTTTGATAGTGTTTATCTACATCAACCTTAAGGCACAACACGCCATATATTTTTCCTTTTTCATCGTGTAGCGGAGCGTAATGCGTATTTAACCGTTTGCGACCACTGGTTAAATCAAGAATTTGAACAAAGTCTTGAGACTCCCCCTGATAACAACGTTCAATATACCCTCTTACCTCACCAAATATTTCATCGCCAACAATTTCCGCAACGGTTTTACCAACCACTTCGGCACTGTTTGAAAATCCGAATTCAGCCAGAAACAAGGTATTCACAGAGGTAAACTTGAAGTTCATATCCATGTTAACCACCATAGCTGGCAAATGTTCTAGCGTAGTGCGTAAGCGATACTGCGTAGATAACAGTTCACTATTGGCATTCATTGAAACGTTTTTCTGATATTCCTTCTCTTCAAGCGCTCGATGAAGGTTTTGCAATATCGGGGAAATACCTCTTAACCAAATCAACCACACTAATGACAGCACCACAAGTGACAGCGTCATAAGTACCCAAGGGCCAATGGAGTATCCTCTGCGAATAAAAGATTCAAGCCGTAAAGCGCGTTGCTCCAGTGGGTTAAAGGCAGTTCCACTTCGAAAGCTGACTAAAGAGGGAACATCCCACTGTGAGTACCCCAACTGGAACACATCAACCGGTGCATTTTGAGACTGACGAATATTTTGGTATACCTTCGCTGGGACCGTTGCTTGTTTTATAAATTCTATATCGTCGACACTGGCACCTAAAATTAATCTTGAGAACAAATTAAATCGCACTTGCTGCTTAAAGCTTGTGTTCAACTTTTGCTCTTTATCCATTAATTCAACAATTCGCGCTTTGGCGCTTAATGTCATTTTTGGAGTAAGAATATTATTGGAATAGCGTCTTAATGCGTAGTCCAAATGGCGTGATATCTCCTGCCATACGTTGTAATGAGCGTCACTGGCTTTTGCAAGCTTATCCAATCGGTTCAACGCATTGAAAGACAAGCCGCTAAGCAATACAGCAAGCATCACAAACACGCAAATAATCAACAGGAATTTTTTTAATGTACGCTGCGATTCACTTAGCGACCAGTTAGGTTTGGATTCAGCCAATTTAGAAAAAGCTTGTAGATTGTGAAGCGCATTCATTTGAAACGCCTTATCGATACACTGAACGCATGTAACAAACAAGGTATATGTAGTTCTGTTCCAAATTGCACAGCATGAAATGCTCTAATTTTCTGCTCATGAACACGAATCGGTTGGAGACGCATAATTTTTTTACTGAATTGTTTAAATCGGGTTAAGTTGAATAATCGGTAGTCGAACGCGATTACAGTCGTTCAATCATCACCGCCCAAATCGAAAAACCAAAATATAAATTGGAATTATTTGAAAAAAGCAAGGCCATGTAACCTACGCACAAAGTATGTTTTGCAGAGTCACGCTCATTTCGAAAGCCGTTGAAGTTAACATAATTATCAAATAAGTAACATTACCCAAAAGGCCCTTTGGGTCTATAGTTTAAGGAAAAACTCAAATACTTGGTTGAAATTGAACATTGTCTGCCAATAGCCACAACAACTAGCCTGCTACCGAAAAGTCTAGTGACCACATCTACCCAGAGGTACTAAGCATCTCAAATTATTGAACGACGCAAAAACAACTGTGCTAGAAACTTAACGCTGTTTAATACCGTAGCAATGCGGACACAACACTCGCACCAAGTTCCAGCTGTTAATGAAATGCATTCAACGAGCTGCTCAACTCTATGCTCTTTGATCATTAACGTTAACAATCAAGGGTGTGCGCTAGGAAACTATATTCGACATCTAAACTGATCAAAACGAAAAGGAGATTGTAATGAGTAACTTGATACTACTTGCCAGCATCGATTGGGAAGGCGCAGAGATTAAACAAGACAATATTGACGCGATAAAAAAGTTTAATGAATCGCATCATGACGTCCCTTTCACACATTTTATTTGCCCATCCTATTTCACACGTGGGTTTGATACACCCAAAATATCTGAATTAATAAAATCTGCTATTAAACCGAACGATGAAATCGCACTGCATATTCATTGCTGGGAATCATTGATAACAGCCGCTGGCGTAACTTACCACGCCAAACCAACATGGAACAAAAATAACGACCCCGGCACCGGAGTTAAAAAAGCAAACGGAGAGCTGGACTTCGGCCACGACGTACCACTCGGAAGTTACGACGATGCAGAGCTTTTAAAGATATTTACAAATTCACTCGAATTACTTGTTAGTAGCGGCCTGATTGAACGTGTGAAAGATTGCGTCGGATTCCGCTGTGGCGGTTGGGTGGCATCTACAAATGTACTTAAAGCAATGCAAACGACCGGGAACTTTACTTACGACGCATCAGGTGCACCTAACCTGTTTTTCAAAAGCCTTAATGCTCGGGAACCTTTACCGCTTTATAGCTGGCTCGAAGAACAATGGGGTTCAACGCTAGTCAACGATCCAGCCTATATTTCCAACTCCTTAACACATCCTTTGTATCCCGATGGCGTTACAGGTTTAGATCCCCAATCACCAACCATTTCTCAAACTCAATTTATTAAAGACGCAAATTTACATGAAATTCCGAATACCGCAGCCCTTGCAGACTACAATACCGTTTCACAATTGAAAGATTACATTGATCGAGCAGTTGCGCAGGCAATTAAAACCGGCAACACGGCGATCAGTATGGGCTTTCATGATGTTAACGCAACTCAAGTGTCTTTTGATGATCCTCCACTCACCAATATCGAGGTATTTACGCAGGGAGTAGACTATTTCAAGAGTCAAAACGGCGTTATGTTAACTCGAAAAGCTTTAGCCAAAAGGCTCCGGCAACAGGCAAACAACGTTTGTTATAGATACGCCTGAATGAAAAATTAGAGGCATAAGAATAAATCATATTACTATGAATACGCCTCTTCACAGATAAAATGATCAACAGAGTATGCCAGCGCATATTTTTTCATAGCAGCCGGTATCGAAGCTTTATTCCAATCGATGCCGGCGAATTTTTCCAAGGAACTTTCATCGACCCAATTACTGATCATCAAATATTCATCTGGATTCCATTGTGTAGGCTTACCTATTTCAATTGAAATTAGCCCTTCGCAATTTGTGACCACTTGATAGGAAATTTCTTTAAAATCGTTTTCGAACGCTTCTCTTAACGCTGGCTTTATCGTTACTTTAAATATTCTCTTTATCACAATCATATCCCAATTATGCACGACCATTATACAGTCAACACTTATTGCACTTGTTTATCAGACAACCTCTGCTGTTCATCTGGAAGGTCGTGCAAGCAAAATAGCAAAACTAATTTTCAGCTGTTGAACAATATTCTCAACGTACGCCGCTTCGGATATACCATTGACGATAAAGCATGACAAATTAAGAAATTTCAGACCAGCGCACACTTCTCGGTAATTTGAAGTTTGTTGAAAATCAAATTTCAAGTTTAGATAATTGCAACATCCGTTGTTAGCGTGCTCAACGCCTATCCCATCGATACTCGCCATTTGTCTCTTATTTATTTTGAACCGTATGCGTGCTGCATGAAAAGCGCCGAACATTCCCTGTGATAAAACACCACGTAATTTACCTTTTTTAATCTTAAGTGGTTTTTCTTCCGGATTAGTACTAGGCAGGATTGCACCAATCATTGCTACTGGAACTTTTTGTTCTAACTCAACGGATGCATTAGTCACTATTTGAAGTAGTTCTTCACCAATAC
>CALDTX010000238.1 GCA_937923565.1 uncultured Granulosicoccaceae bacterium
TCTAGCCCTAAGGTACAACGCTCACCTGCAGGTGCAGCTAACAACAGCGACTTTAAATTATTCGCAAATACCTTAATGGCTTCTTCTTCTGCAGCCGTGCGTAAGCGGCTCATTAGATCGGTTTCTAAGTGCGTGGAAAGCTTTACTTTCCACGTCCAGGACACAACCTGTTCTCGCCATCGATCGGCTGGCGCACCCGCGTCTGCAAATCCAACATGCGAGGCCACTGTGGAAACGCAAGCTTCATCTCCAAACTCTCCATCGGCTTGTTGCATCTTTATAGACGCAGACAGCACACCGGCATTGCGCCCTCGAAAAACAGCCAAAGCTCTGTGGCTTGGCACCTGACTATAACGTTCCTGGTAATCGAAGTAGTCTTGGAATTTTTCTGCATCCGCTGCTTTTTCATCAATTAAAGCAGCGCACAAATAGCCTTTTTCGAGCAATTGGTCTCGCAAGCGGGCGATTAAAGTTGCGTCTTCTGCAAAACGCTCCATTAAAATGTACTTGGCTCCGTCGAGTACAGCCTTGGTATCCGCGTATCCTGACTCTGCATCGATATACTCAGCAGCTAACAGCTGAGGGTCTTGTGAGGCATCGCGCCATAAGCTATCGGCTAAGGGCTCTAACCCTGCGGCAATGGCTGTTTGCCCTTTAGTTTTGCGTTTCTTCTTAAACGGCAGGTATAGATCTTCCAGTTCAGATTTGGTTTCAGCGTTGGCGATACGCCTCTGGAGTATATCGTCCAGCTTCCCCATTTCATCGATGGTGCCCAGAATTGCGGCGCGTCTGGTTTCTAATTCACGAAGGTATAACAACCGTTCTTCTAACAGACGCAATTGAGTGTCAGACAACCCACCCGTTGCTTCTTTTCGGTAACGCGAAATAAACGGCACCGTATCGCCTGCGTCAAGCATTTGTACAGCAGCAGAAACTTGTTTTGGATTGGCTTCAATCTGTTCGGCTATTTTCTGAGAAATTGCCGCTTCATTTGCCGTATTTATTTTTTGTGATGACATGCTTTGAACAAATATTCTTTGAGAGGTTTGAACGAAATTGAATAGCTATAAATAGGATTCAATGTTTTGAACACTGCCGGTGGTGGTGCGTGAATACAAAGAACTAGCGGCAACTTTATGCGCAAGATCTAACGCTCGGTGTAAAGGCCAATGTTGGTGCAGAGCATACAGTAGCCCAGCAACAAAAGCATCACCAGCACCTACACTGCTGACAATAGCATCGTCTTCAACCTTATCCGCTTGTGTGATCAACGGTTCTGCTGTTTTTGTGACCGCAACAGAGCCGCTTGGATAGTGAACGACCACAAGGTGCATTGCGCCCAACTCGATGAGTGCCTGCGCAGCCAGCACACAGGCCTTTTCGTCTGTTTTACCCTGGTTTATCGTTTCGATACCAGCTAAACCACCCGCTTCATGGTCGTTTATTATTAAGGTGTCCAGATATGGCAAACAGGGCAACGCTAAAGCACGATTACGTTCCGGGTTTATCGACACTAACTCTATATTGGTGGCAAGGCCCGCTTGCTTAGCTTTTTTCAACACGCTTACCCAACCATTAGCATCGTTGTTCCAAGGTGCATCGAGCGTTCTATGCACACCCAACAAACCCAAGTGTAAAGTTTTAGCGTAGCTGTTACTAAAATCGAAATGATCCGGTGTTAGAAGGTCGTTAGTGCCTGCATGGTGGAAAAAGGTTCGCTTGCCGGTACCTTCAACGGTTATCACGTCGGTAAAAGAAGTAGCCGCTTTACTGGTGCGGTGCATCTGTTTATTAACCATGCCAAACCGCACCGTGCGTTCTAAAAGATAGTCGCCGGCGGCATCATCACCAAGTAAGCCGATGGATTCTACACGCAGGCTGTTATCGAGCTTGCATAAGTCTACAGAGACATTGTGCGCAGAACCGCCACCTTGTTGGTCCATAGCACCAATGGACGCAAGCTCTTCTTCAGCAGGCCAGCTATCGATCACTTTAATATGATCGAGCGTCCAGCAACCCGCACAGATAAAACCGCTTCTGTTGTTATAACTAATGTGTTTTTCTGACACAACGCCGCTCACTAACGTTTCAAGGTGGGGTCAGTTATTTGTAAGTCTGCTTTTAGTTCAGTGTCGGGCGCAATGCCCTGAGAAGCTAATTGATTATGGTATTCAATAACCGCTTGCTCTGGTGTGAACGAGCCACTCAGACATTCGCGCATCAGGGTGACTAAGCTTATGGGTGATTCTGCCAAATTTATTTTTCGACCAAACAAAGCCACTCTAGCACCGGCAGCTTCTGCTTGTGTTAACAATTCGAAGGTGTCTCGGGTTGTGCCTTTTGCACCACCAAGAATGCCTACAATAATATTTTGCGGATCATATTGGCTAAGTTCTTCCATCGCTTTCGCGCCATTGAATTGCAGCTTTAAGAACTGCGGCATGTCTTGCTTCGTAACACCTGCCAGCGCTTTGACAATCATATCGTTTATATAAAAACCCAATTCGGCTTCCGGTATACCAACATCCATTGCTGGGTTAAACACTTCCAGGAAGTGTTGAAACTGATGTTCGCGTGCTTCGTAGCGAAACGCTTTATAACATTCTAGGCTATGCAAATCGGCGTTTAAATTATTTGAAAAAGTTACCGAATACAAACCCAGATTGCAAAGCTCGGCGGCGGTACTGACATTACAGCTAGAAAACGGAACCGAACGATGTTCTCGATAAACACTGTTTCGTGCGCTCCATATATCGGTAGTATCGTTCATTCTTACGGCAGTGGTAACCCCTGAATTATCCAGCGCCGATTGCCCGGACAGTTGTTCAGCTGAGGAAGCTGAAAGCAGCATAATATCGATTAAACCCGAACGACACATTGCCTCCATAGCCGATAAGTAATGCGCCTTGGTGTGAAACTGGTTTGTTGCTCTATTAACACCGGGTGCAGCGCAGCCAAAGCCCATGTCTGCATCTTTGGCATCAGCGATGATAAATTGATCGCTGCGATACTCCCCTGCACGAATATTAGCCAATTTTGCGGATAACGTTTTTTCTTTCATGAACAACCTTTAAGCTGGCGCGCTTTAACGCAACAATTGGTGATGATTCAAACTTCATAATAGCGTAAAATACGACGACTTTCTCTATACTCAAACCACCACTATTTCGTGTACTTGCAAGTATACAAACCCTCTGAATAACGGCTTAAGGCTGCGCACAATGTCAAGCAAAAGTATCAAACACACCCCTCACTATGCTGGCGATACGCAACACGTAAACAGCTATTACGCGGCAACTGCCAACAATAGCCCAACACGCGCTCGCTTACAGGAAAGTATTGAAACCGATGTGTGTATTGTCGGTGCTGGCTTTTCAGGCCTTTCCACAGCACTGCATTTACTGGAAAAAGGACGTACTGTAACGCTCTTAGAAGGTGCGCAAGTGGGCTGGGGGGCATCGGGCCGCAATGGCGGGCAATTGGTGCACGGCCTAAACGCAGGCTTGGATACCATCGAGAAACGTTATGGTAAAGAAAACGCCAATTTTATTGGCTCTCAGGTAACCAAAGGTGCCAACATCATACGGCGTTTTGTCGCTGACTACGACATTCAGTGCGATCTAAAAGAACTCAATATTTTTGCAGCCCTAACCCAAAAGCATATGAAGGCTTTGGAGCTTAAACAAGCACTGTGGCAAAAACACGGCATGCATGATTTACAACTACTGGATAAATCTGCAATGCAACAACACGTAAACTCGCCGCTTTATACAGGCGGCCTTCTGGACACCTCCGGTGGGCATATCCACCCGTTAAACCTTGCACTTGGAGAGGCCGCTGCAGTTGAAAAGCTCGGTGGTACTATTTACGAAAAAAGCCGTGTTATTGCCGTCGACAATTTAGCAAAGCAACCCATCGTTACCACTGACGAAGGGCAAGTGCGGTGCAAAACGTTAGTGCTATGCGGTAACGCTTATCTGGGCAATGCTGTGCCGGCACTAGCATCACGGGTTATGCCGGTATCTACGCAAATTATTGCCACCGAACCCTTGTCTGATGAACTCGCCGCCTCATTATTGCCTACCGATGCCTGCGTTGAAGACATCAGATATATTCTCGATTACTACCGGCTTTCTGCCGACAAGCGACTCCTGTTTGGTGGCGGAACCGTTTATGGCGGCACCGACCCTGCCGACATTGAAGGTAAGCTCAAAAAAAACATGCTCAAAGTGTTCCCGCAATTAGTCGGTACTAAAATTGACTATGCATGGAGTGGAAACTTCGCCTTGTCGTTCTCGCGCTTACCGCAATTGGGCAAACTGGCCGACAATACCTACCATGCGATGGGCTACAGCGGTCACGGTGTTACTGGAACACACCTTTTTGGCAGCCTGCTTGCAGATGCTATATGTGGAGACACCCAGCAATTTGACCAGTTCGCCAAATTGCCGTGGTTACCGTTTCCAGGCGGGCAGCGCTTCAGAGTTCAGTACAGCACCATGGGTTCATGGTGGTACGGTATGCGCGACGCGATCGGTGTTTAAACCTAATTGGATGCTTTATGCAGAATAACAACTGGATGAACGAGCTGCCGTCGGCTTTAAACGACTGGCTTGATGGACGCAAGCTCGATGAAGTGGAGTGCATCGTCGCCGACATCGCTGGTACGTCTCGCGGCAAAGCAATGCCCGTTAAAAAGTTCGCCAGAGCCGACAGGCTATTCCTGCCAATTTCCATTTTCTTTCAAACCATCACCGGCGATTACGCCGACTTAGAAGATATGCCAGATCAATGGACTGAATCTGACGTGGTACTAACACCGGACTTAACCGCAGCAACCGCAGTGCCGTGGTCGGGTGATGTCACAATGCAAGTTATTCACGACGTAAACTATCAAGACGGGTCGCCGGTACCTTACTCGCCACGTAATTTACTCAAACACATTGTTGAACAATATGCGCAGCTGGGTTGGAAACCGGTTATTGCACCTGAAATGGAATTTTACCTAACCAAACCCAACATCGATCCGTCATTGCCGATAGAACCGCCCGTAGGCCGTACAGGCCGCCAAGGTGTATCACGGCAAGCCTATAGCATGAGCGCCGTAGAAGAATACGGAACCGTCATAGACGACATATACGATTATGCCGAAGCGCAAGGTTTTGAAATCGATACCATCACGCAAGAAGCGGGTTCTGGTCAAATCGAAATTAATCTACTGCACGGCGATCCGGTGCACCTGGCCGATCAAATATTCATTTATAAACGCTCTATAAGAGAAGCGGCACTGAAGAATAATTGTTTTGCAACTTTTATGGCAAAGCCGATGGAGAATCAACCCGGCAGCGCTATGCATATTCATCAGAGCGTGATCGAGATTGACTCAGGCAAAAATATTTTTAACGATAACAATGATCAACCCAGCGAACTGTTTTATGGATTCCTAGCAGGCCAACAACAGCACTTACCCTCGGTTATGTGCATGCTGGCCCCATACGTAAATTCTTACCGACGCTTTGCTCGCGATGATGCAGCCCCGATTAACCTGGAATGGGACTTCGACAATCGCACAGCTGGCTTGCGAATCCCGGTATCGTCACCTGATAACCGACGCGTTGAAAACAGAGTGGTCGGCATGGATTGTAATCCGTACTTAGCCTTGGCAGCAAGCCTTGCATGTGGTCTGCTCGGTATGCAACAAAATGCCAAACCCCGTGCGCCCATTGGAGGAGATGCTTACAATTTGCCTCACTCACTACCACGTGGCTTACTGGAAGCGCTCGACCTATTCAAAAAAGATACCGCTATTACGCAACTGCTGGGAGAGAAATTCTGTAGCGCTTACAGCTGTATAAAACAACACGAGGCTGAAGAATTTTTACAAGTTATCAGCGCTTGGGAACGACAGCATTTGCTACTGAACGTTTAACTGCCGTTGGTAAGTGCACATGAAAATTTTGCATGCCAATGATCAAGTCGGTACCCATGCTAATTCATGGTACAAGGCCACCTGCGACACACCGACTTACCCAAAATTCGAAAATGACATCGACGTCGACGTGTGTATCGTTGGTGCAGGTTTTACAGGTTTATCCTGCGCAATTACGCTTGCACAAAATGGGTTAACTGTAGCCGTATTGGATGCACACAGAGTTGGCTGGGGTGCGTCGGGCAGAAACGGTGGCCAAATAG
>CALDTX010000239.1 GCA_937923565.1 uncultured Granulosicoccaceae bacterium
CTACCGGCTAATAACAAACCGGGGAAAACAGCGGCTGCGTACAATCGTAACGGCGAGAGTTCCGCGATTGCCGCATACACAATGAGCATAATAGAAGGTGGTATTAAAATACCAAGCGTACCACCGGCGCAGATAACGCCAGCTGCAAAATCTTTTCGGTAATTGGCTGCAGCCATGGCCGGGTAAGCCAACAGACCCATAAGGGTTACCACCGCACCAACGATACCACTGGCGGTGGAAAAAACCGCACAAGTAAGCAACGCCGCAATAGCCATCGAACCGGGTAAATTTCGAGCAGCCAAATTTAGGGATGAAAACAATCGGTCAACAATGTTCGCACGTTCAACCACATAGCCCATAAACAAGAACAGCGGTATGGCGACCAGCGTGTCGTTCTCCATCACTGAGTAGGTATTTTGGTTCAACAGATAAAATATCTGGTTACTGAACACATCAGCCAGCGTTTCGATCGAACCGGCATCGTAGTAGGCGTAATAGCCAAAACCTACACCCATAGCCAACAGCGTAAAGGCTATCGGGAACCCCAATAGCACCAGAACGATGAAAAGGCACAACATTAAAATGGCGACTTCTGGATTGGTCACAATGTTCTACTCAGTGTTTTCGGTTAACAACATAATTCGGTAAACGCAAAGCGCTATTCTGTATTGAACATGCGCTGCTTTTTACGTCGGATTAATTAGGCGCGTTTAGCAGCCTCGGCGATAATAGCTTGGTCGGTTTCGCGAACATCGTCCAAACGCTCCATCCACTGGCCGGTGCGCATCGCCTTCCAACAACGAATTAATTCAGCGACCCCTTGCAGCATCAATAAGAAGCCAGCTAAAGGAATCAGCGTTTTGAAAAAATAGATTTGAATTCTTGCCGGGCTGTTCCAGCTAACTTCTTTGTAGCGCCATGAGTCACTGGCGATTTCAGCGCCGTAGTAAAACAAAGCCATCATGCCGGGAAAGAAAAACAACAGGTATAACGTAAAATCGATAAATCCTTGCAAACGCACGGGGAACAAACGATAGATAACATCGCCGCGTACATGCGCATCTTGCGCAAGCGCATAAGGGCCTGCCATTAAAAATAGTGCGCCATACATTTGCACCATCATGTCGAAGGCCCACACCGTGGGCGCGTTGAACGCATAACGAACAACCACTTCGTAAGTTACAGACAAGGTGAGAATAAGAATACACCAGCCAAAAGCCCGCCCAACCCAAATGTTCAAGCTTTCAATCCAATAGACCAGCTTTGTCACACGATTACTCCCACTCACTCAATACACGTTCTGATTGCTAGAACAGAAGCGGGAGCACGCTTGGCTCCCGCTAGCAGTACAACCTATTTACATCGCCAGTATCGGCTTAGCCAAAGTGGTGATCGTAGGCCAACTTGTAATCAGGCTGATTCAGGTTTAAGTAGTTCATAACAACTTCAGCATAAGCACGTTGCGATGCAATGACTTTCGCGAAGAACTCATCCTGGCCTGACATACGCTCAACCACGGTATCCCATGCTTTAAGCTGCTCAGCCATAACAGAATCCGGTGTGCGGTAAACGTTAACGCCTTGCTCTTCTTTCAACGTAACCAGATCGTCTGCATAACGCTTGGTGTTGTTCCAGTAGAAGTTTGAATTTTCAGCTTCTGAAGCGTATTTCAAAATGGCTTGTAATTCAGGTGCCAGTTTGTCGTACTTCTTCTTGTTGAAGGTGACTTCAAAGAATTCTTGTGACTGGTGGAAACTGGCCAGGTGATAGTGCTTCGATACGTCTTGCATACCAAAGTCGCGATCTGATGTTGGGTTGTTAAATTCTGCCGCATCAATCAAACCTGACTTCATTGCTGGCTGAATTTCACCACCGGGTAACTGCACTACCGACATGCCCATTTCCAACAGAACGTCTGCAGCCAAACCAACGGTTCGATACTTCAAACCTTTCATTTGCTCAGCATCTTTGATTTCTTCTTTAAACCAACCCAGTGGTTGTGCAGGCATTGGGCTGTTAAAGAAACTCACCAAGTTTAAGCCGAGAGATCCCATGAGTTCGTCAAACAACTCCTGACCACCGCCATATTGAACCCAACCCATCACTTCCTGGCTGGACCAACCAAAGCAAGGACCGGTGCCAAACAAAGAAGCCACAGGCGACTTAGAATACCAATAGGCAGGTACATAGTGAGCAGCATCGAGTACGCCACGGTGTACGGCATCTTGCATCTGACTGGTTTTAACCACCGAGTCAACCGGTAACAATTCAATTTGCAGAGCATCGCCAGCCATGTCGTTGACGCGCTTTACGTAAGACTGAGCATTCTCAAGGAAAATACCGCCGCCCCAAGCCGCTTGCATTTTCAATGTGACAGGTGCTGCACGAACTATCGCCGGTGCAGTGATAGTTCCAACAGCAGTTGCTGTGGCGGCAAGTGCCGACCCTTTAAGAAATTTACGACGATTTTGCTGTTCTTTCATTAGTATATCTCCTCCAAAATTTTGTCTATTTTGCGGTTAAACTATCCGCGATCAGATAGGACAAACAAACCACCCAAACGCAATAAGAACGTAGCAAATACATCGCTCACACTCCGATAGTTGGCCGTTTGATTCTAGTTCTTTTTTGACGAAATTTATATAGACTAATGAAATTTAGTCTCAATGGTGCAGGCGCTGGTGCAGAACTTGGGTAATAAAGACGCAGTAAAACAAACAGATCATCAGCAATTTATGCTGGATATGTTCAAAGCGGCCGTGGATGCAGCATTGCCTGCAAAACATGTTGCTCGTTATCTACCCGAGCCACCGCCAGGACGAACTCTGGTTGTGGGCGCCGGAAAAGCCTCAGCTGCAATGGCGCAGGCTGTTGAAAAACATTGGCCTGAACCGTTAAGCGGCTTGGTGATTACACCGCATGGGGCAAAGCTCGATTGCGAACACATAGAGATCGTTGAAGCCAATCACCCGGTACCTGACGATGCAGGCGCAGCTGCATCTGCTCGCATCATGCAGTTAGTTCAAAATTTGAACAAAGACGATCTGGTTATAAGCCTGATATCCGGCGGTGGATCCGCTCTGTTAAGCCTGCCGGGTGAAGGACTCACTCTAGCCGACAAACAGGCCGTGAATGCTGCGCTGTTATCTAGCGGAGCGGCCATCGATGAAATGAATTGCGTCAGAAAGCACCTCTCAAAAATAAAAGGTGGTCGCCTCGCCGCTGCCGCCTACCCGGCTAAAGTCATCACGCTGTGCATTTCCGATGTGCCGGGCGACGACCCATCAATGATTGCATCCGGCCCAACTGTGCCAGATGCCACCACCACATCAGATGCACTCAACATCGTTGAACGTTACAACATGCTACTACCCGACGCTGCAATGCATTTTCTGAAAACCGATGCTGCCGAAACACCTAAAGCCCACGAACTGAAAATGTCTAACCAGCAAGTGCATGTTATCTGCAAACCACAGCAATCCTTACTGGCAGCTGCTGAAGTTGCTCAAGCCCATGGCTACACAGCAATGATCCTCGGCGATGCATTAGAAGGTGAAGCACGTGATGTGGGTAAGGTATTGGCCGGTATTGCGAAAGCTGTGCAACAGTACGGACACCCGGCTAAAGCCCCAGTCGTCTTAATATCCGGTGGCGAAACAACGGTGACCGTTCGAAAAAAAGGCGGCAAAGGCGGGCGCAATGCCGAATGCTTGTTAGCGTTTGTGCAAGCCATCGGCAACAAGCCCAACATTCAAGCCATCGCATGCGATACCGATGGCATTGATGGTTCAGAGGATAACGCCGGTGCACTATGGACGCACACCATTGCTCAAGCATGCCAGCAACAACAATTAAACATGAGCCATTACTTAGACAACAACAATGCTTGGGCATTTTTTAACGCGTGCAATGGCTTGGTGAAAACCGGTGCCACGCATACTAACGTAAACGACTTTCGCGCCATTGTTGTAGACAGCCCGAACTAAAACACTAACAGATGCGGTAATTTTACCCGGCTACGCTTGTCATAGTTCGCCGCAACTTTTCCACGCTAATGCCATGCTGGCAACCATATCGCAAACGCCGTTATGGTTGTCATGAACGAATCCAATATTTCAGCGCTTAAATGCTTAAGCAAAGCATCCACGTCTACAACAACATGCCAATGGTTTAAAGCAGGCTTTGGTCTTATCGTTGTGTTGCTGCTAAGCAGTTGTGCCGATTCAGGCACACCAACCGGCGCTAAACAATTAGACACCCAAAGCCAATCTAACAGTTGTGCAAACACCGAATGCACAGAAAACAACAACCAAACAAACCAAGTCGTTTTATCAGACCAACAAGAATTATCACAAGACCTTAGAGCCCATTTAATAGCCAGCTCTGCAGGCCAAGGTATTGATGCGTATATTTTGCCCGAGAGTGATGACTTCGATGCCATTCCACAAGACCCAAGCAACCCAATAACCGCCGAGAAAGTTGCCTTGGGCAAGCTGTTGTTTCACGACCATCGCTTTGCACTAAACGGTCAATCAGGTGTTGAGCCGGATTGGTCGTGTTCTACTTGCCATCAAATGCAATCGGGTTTTAAACCCGGTATTGCGCAAGGCATTGGTGAAGGCGGTGAAGGTATTGGTGAGAGCCGACGTTTAATTTTAGGCTTCGACCCATTAGCCGACGATGACGCACCCAACAAGCCTGATATGCAACCCATCGCGGTACCGAGTATTTTAAATATTGCCTACCAAGACGTTGTGCTCTGGAATGGTCAACTCGGTAATGCCAGCAATGGTGTCGTTAACGCAGGCTTACCTAACACCATACTAACGCCAAACACCTTACCCTCCACTGTAAACGCTCGCGGTTTATCCGGCATCGAATCGCAAGCGGTGATCGGTCAGCAAGTTCATCGCTTACGTTTTAATGAACGCTCGCCGTTACAAACCGACGCCACCTACAGAGCCTTGTGGCAAGCCGCTTACCCAACGTCCTCTGTTGATATCGCTGAAGATGTTGGTAAAGCCATTGCCGCTTATGAACGCACGCTATTTGCTAATCGATCGCCGTTTCAACGTTGGTTAAAAGGCGATGAAACCGCCATGAATGAATCTGAATTAAGGGGTGCTTACTTGTTTTTTACCAAAGCGGGTTGTTCAGCATGCCATGCAGGGCCTGCGTTAAGTTCAGCACCGGGTGCGTTAGAGTCAGAGCTATTTTTCGCTGTGGGCTTTGACGACTTCGACAATAATCGCGTGGCTATACACGGACCCATTGCCGACAGCGCACGTTTAGGTCGAGGTGGTTTTACGCAAAACGACGCTCAAAATTATGCGTTTAAAGTACCGCAGCTGTATAACCTGGCCGATGCGAAAGTGTTTGGCCATGGAGCAAGTTTTGATTCTATCAAGGCTGTTGTGCAGTATAAAAATTTAGCGGTTGCCCAAAACAGTGACGCTGCATTGCATTTGGATGCACGCTTTACACCGTTGGGGTTAAGCATTCGTGAAGTGAATGAGCTAACCACGTTTTTAAGTACGGCCCTGTATGATCCGGCACTGTCGCGTTATGTACCGGCGCTGCATAACTTTGATTCGGCTCAGTAGTTTGATTTTTCGGCGAACGGTATTGTTTAACAACGAGCTCGATAGTTTAGCAAATAGCGCTAACTTTGAAGGAACAATGCTAACGCTAAACCACCAGCGCAAGCGTTAAACAAGCTGAGATAAATCCAACCGCCCATCCGCTAATAAACGCCCGTAATGCTCAACATCCGATTCAATCGCTTGAGCCAATGGCGTGTGCGGTACTTCGCCTAAAATCCCCCGCAAACCGGCATCGTCTAAATCGGCCGGGAACGGTAAGGCGGCATTTTTTTCAAAGGTAATTTTCGCTTCTGGGTAAATGCCCTTGAGCACACCCACAAACTCAGCCACTTCGATAACATCATTGCGTATGTTACAAAGCGCGGCCCCCTGATAACACGCTTGTGCGCTTTGTATGAACATCTTGGCAACATCACTGGCATGTTGCAGGGTAATCACACCATCGAATCGAATATGAAACGCTTCACCGGCAGCCGTTGCCAATAGCGCCTTGGCGATATCAGCCGTCATGCCTTGATCACGTGTTACGCCATAAACGGTGTGCGGACGCAGCCCAACACTGCCCACTTGCCAGTCGGCCCAATACACCCGTGCTGCTTCTTCGTTAGCCGTTTTGTAAACCCCATAAAGTGTGCGCGGGTATTGTTGGGCGCTATCTGGAATCGGAAATTCACTGTACTGATCCGGCGG
>CALDTX010000240.1 GCA_937923565.1 uncultured Granulosicoccaceae bacterium
TAAACCGTGTTTAACCGCCAATCGAACCAGCTCTGTGGAGTTTTTAAGCCCGAGCTTTTCAAACGCTCTTTTGCGGTATGTACTAACGGTTTTTTCACTGATTCCCAGAGAGGCGCCAATTTCGATATTACGCTCACCTTCCAGAATTTGATTAACAATTTCACGCTCTCGACCACTGAGAATGGCAAACGGATCGTTCTGGTGTTCGGGTGCAACGCTGCTGGAAATAGAATGTGATACTGCCGATGAAAAATAGCTTTGCCCACCAACCACCGCCTCAATGGCTTTTTCCATTTCGAAGCCGCTGCTGCCTTTGGTGAGATAACCGCTAACACCGGCTTTTAAAAACTTTCTAACCAATGGCGGGTTTAATAAGGCGCTAATAATAATGACCTGGGTTTCAGGGTGCCGCGCGCGAAGTTCGAGCGTGGCTTCAAGCCCACCCATGCCGGGTAAATCGACATCCATTAGAATAAGATCGAACGATGTTCTTGCTGTGAGTCTTAGTGCGTCTTCACCACAACTCGCTTCGGCGATGGTGTGCACTCTATCGATGCTTTCAAGCAACAGTCGCATACCGCTTCGAACCAGTTCATGATCATCCACCACCAATACTGAAAACTGTCCGGGTATTTGCTGATCCACGCTTCACCTCTTATTTTGCTTATTCTCAAGGCCCACGATCCTGCGTGCATTGTAAAATTAGTACCTAATTAATGCAGATCCCCATGTGAATCCGCCGCCAAATCCTTCGAGCAGAAGTAATTCTCCAGCTTTAATGTCATTTGCCCTAACCGCGTGATCCAATGCTAACGGGATAGAGGCAGCCGATGTGTTGCCATGTTTGGCTATCGTTTGCACGACTCTGTCCATTGGCATTCGTAACTTTTTAGCCGTGGCTACAATAATACGAATATTGGCCTGGTGCGGCACCAACCAATCGATATCCTGACGCTCAAGCCCATTGGCTTCTAATGTTTCGTCAACTATTTGGCCCAATATTTTAACGGCCATTTTAAAAACTTCCGAGCCTGCCATTTCAACATAGGCCCTGCCTTCCTGCACTGCCGGATAATTGGTTGATACACCGCTTGGCACATGCAGAAGTTTCGCAAAATCGCCATCGGCATGCAAATGTGTCGATAAAATGCCAGGCGTGTTATCGGCCTTCAGAACCACAGCTCCTGCCCCATCACCAAATAATACGCAAGTATTGCGATCGGTCCAATCTATTATTCTGGAGAATGTTTCTGCACCCACGACTAGAGCACACTTCGAGGTGCCTGTGCGGATAAATTTATCGGCTACCGACAAGCCGTAAACGAACCCCGTACATACAGCTTGAATATCGAAGGCCGGACAACCGTGGATGTCGAGTCGGCTTTGCAATAAACAGGCGGTGCTTGGAAAAACCTGATCCGCGGTTGTGGTCGCTACAATGATCAGATCGATGTCTTGGGGACTGATACCAGCAGCTTCAATGGCAAGGCGTGCGGCGTTTTCGGCCAGATCGACGGTGTGCTCGCCGTCTTCGGCTACATGGCGTTGTTCTATGCCCGTTCTTTCACGAATCCATTGATCGGAGGTGTTAACGGTTTTTTCGAGATCAGCGTTTGTTACTACATTTTTCGGCAGATAACCTCCAGTACCGATAATTCTAGAAAATGTATTCATTTTTACGCTGTTTGAACAGATTCACTCATACGTTTTGCTATTAAAGCAGGAACGCCTTTGGCTATTTCTAATAATGCAATATCGATTGCATTGGCGAAGGCGAAGGCATCGGCGCCTCCATGGCTTTTTATTACAACGCCTTGCAAACCTAATAAACTGGCACCGTTATAACGGTCAGGGTTTATTCTATTTCCGAAGGACTTTAACACGGGTTTCGCAAGAAGCCCAATAACTTTATTGAGGGGTGTTCGGTTAAATTCTTCACGCAAATAGTGGGAGATCATACGCGCTACACCTTCGCTGGTTTTCAACGAAATATTACCTACAAAACCATCACACACAACAATGTCTACGTGGTCGGCATAGATTTCATTCCCTTCTACAAAGCCGATGTAATTAAGCTCGCTTTGCTGCAGCAAACTAGCTGCCTCCTTCACCACCGTATTCCCTTTGACATCTTCGGAACCAATGTTCAACAAACCCACTCTGGGTGCATCAACGCCATCTATGGCTTGCGTAAGGATGGAACCCATAGTGGCAAATTGAAACAAGTTATCCGCATCGCAATCTATGTTCGCGCCTAAATCGAGCATGTGCGTGTGACTACCACCCAATGCCGGAATAGTTGTACAAATAGCCGGCCGGTCGATGCCTCGGATTGTTTTAAGCACAAACTTACTGATTGCAAGCAAAGCGCCGGTATTGCCAGAACTAACACACGCCCCGGCTGCGCCACTTTTAACCTGATTGATCGCAATGCGCATCGAGGAGGTTTTTTTAGTACGAATGGCCATGGCTGCACTGTCTTCCATAGTAACGACTTGGTCGGCAGGCACAATCGGTGCGCGATCACTGGGCAATGGATTTTGCCCCATGTGGGATTCGATAGTTTGCGGGTCGCCAACCAGCTGAAGTACAACATCGTTGCGCTTGGCAAGCACTTTCCTGACAGCTTCAATGACGACAGGGGTACCGCCATCTCCGCTCATGGCATCAATAGCAACAGTAAAAGGCTTGTTCATATCGTTGGCGCCGCGTAATACTTAGATGCTTGCGTGTGGAAACCTTGCGCCAAAACTTTTTAGACGAAGGGTGGGCAAAGCGGCAAAAAACGGTTGCCGCGTTCGGTTAATCTTGCGGTATTTTAGTCTTCGTCTTCGTCAGTTTCTACTTCTACTTCGACAACTTGCTTGCCTTTGTAGAAACCATCGGCAGTTACGTGGTGACGACGATGTAACTCACCAGTGGTTGGGTCAGTCGACAAAGTCGGGTTGCTCAAACTGTCGTGCGATCGGCGCATACCGCGACGAGATGGAGTCTTGCGGCTTTTTTGAACGGCCATGATAAATTCCAGTAAAGTAAAAAATTAGTTCAGGTCTAGGTTCTTCAACACATCGAACGGCGTACGCTTCTCGCTTTCGCTGTTCTCTGCAACATCACTTTTTGTATCCCGATACGCAAACTCTTGCAACTTGCACCCATCGGACTCCGCATGGCGGGCAACCGTCGGCAAATGCAAAATAAGCTCATCTTCGAACAGATCCACCACATGAATTTGCCCGTTTTCATCGAGTATGACCGGGTCATACGCTTCGGGCATGGCTTTGGCGGCAAGTTCATCCACTGCAAAAACCAATTCAAACGGTTCATCTATTTCGTATTGCATGGGTTCCAGGCAACGCTGACACAACAACGTGCAGTTCGCCTGCAAACGACCGGCAATAAACACCATTTTCTTCCGCTTGGAGAACCGAAATACAGCCTGCATGCCACCCGCAGGTTCATGCAGCAAATCCGCCAAACGCGTAAACTGGGCCAACGGCAGCTCTGCTTGATATTGCACAGCTTCGCGAGCCAGCAAGTCCGGATTAAAACGAATTGGAGTTGCCTTGACCATAACCCACGAAGAATATCTAAACTGACCAAAAGGTGCAAGTGATAGTTCTAGGATCTACCTCAAAATATCGAGCTAAATTACTGTCTCGGCTGAACTTGGGGTTTTTAAGCGCAAATCCAATCGGTAGCGAAACACCTGTGCCTGGCGAGCAACCCCAAGCGCTGGCAGAACGATTGGCCGCGCAAAAAGCCCACAGCCTCCGCGATGCCTACCCTAAACAGCTGATTATCGGCTCAGATCAGGTGGCGGCGCTGGAAAACCAGCTACTCGGCAAACCCGGCACACACGAGAGCGCGGTTGCCCAGCTAACATTAATGCAAGGCCATTGCGTGCGCTTTTTCACATCCGTTTGTTTGCTCAATGCAGCCACCGGTGACTCCCTGCTGCACACCAACATCACACAAGCCAAACTGCGCACACTCACCGAGCAGGAAATCGAACGTTACTTACTCGCCGATTTACCTTATGACTGCGCTGGCAGTTTCAAAGTAGAGAGCTTAGGCATCAGTTTATTTGAATGGGTTAAAAGCGACGATCCAACCGGGTTGGAGGGTTTGCCGTTAATTGCACTGACTAAACAGCTTCGACACTTTGGTGTTGCGTTACCCTAAGCAGTTGACCTAAGCACTTACCCTACTAAGAAGCAATCGCCCCTAAACAGATCGACTGCAAACTGGCATCCAATAACCTTACTTTGAACGAAAACAGCGCCGCCACGTTAAGTATGCTTCTGACAACATGCATATTGACACCAATTCAATTTAAGCCCAAATTGATATCAGCCAAATTATCACCTGCAGCGATACGCCAGCAAACACACCCGCCAGCACGTCGTCCACCATG
>CALDTX010000241.1 GCA_937923565.1 uncultured Granulosicoccaceae bacterium
CTAAGAGGGGAAAAATGGAGCTGGCGATAGGAGTCGAACCTACGACCTGCTGATTACAAGTCAGCTGCTCTACCAACTGAGCTACGCCAGCACCGAAGCGCTATTTTAGGCATTAAACATCCCAAGTGCAATGCCCGTTTGCATCGATATTGCAATTACTTGCCCAAGAACGGCATTCTCGCAAAATACTTTCGTGTTATTTCGGGTATCGCTGGGCCAATAATTCGGGGGAACAGCGCGAATTATCTTCCAATGCCTCGATATCGAGCGCGTCTGCATCAGCTTTAACGCCGTGTAGCACCAGCATCGGGTTCAGTTCCAGCTCTTTGGTTATCAGCGATTTCAGCACGTTGGCCTCGCCTCCAGTCACAACAGTTGTAACTGAACCTAACAAATTCTCGGCTTCCTGGATCAGCCTTTCTACGCCACCCACCAATGCGTAGCCTGTGCCACCGGCAATGCCGCTGGCGGTGTTATCGCCAAACGGCATAATTTGGCCGTCGGCGGCAAACAGTGCTGCGGTATATTTTGCTAAGGATCGGCGCATGGTGTATATGCCGGGGAGAATGGCTCCACCGACAAACACGCCGTCTGCATTGATCACATCCACGGTGGTTGCCGTGCCGGAATCGATCACGCATAGCGGGCCTTTGTATAATTCGCGTGCGCCAATTAGTGCGGCCCAGCGATCAACACCTAACTTGCCCGGCTCTTGATAGCCATTAACCAGCCCTTTGAATGAGGCCCGTGAGCGCATGGGTATAGCGCGTAAACCCCATGTTGCACAGCACCATGCATCTAAATTGGGTAGCAGCTTGTCGCCAGCCACGTTCGACACGTGAATCGATGTAGGCACACGCCCGTTGAGCGCGCTAAGCCAAAGCTTGTCCAGCACTTCATTCAGAAACACATCGTGCCAGGCAAAAGTTTCTATGGCCTGCAGGCTATTACCATCGTCGATGGCCGATTTAAGCCGAGAGTTTCCAATATCAACACAAATTCTTATCATGAAACACGCACCGATACGTCCCCACTATATATTGACTTCACACCGCCTCCACTACGCACAAGTAACGCACCTTGCGCATCGACACCTTGCGCTATCGCCTGTTCGCGATGCTCTCCGTTGAGTATTGTTACACTTTTTCCGTGTAAAAAATCTCTGCTTTGCCACTGTTGCGCAAAACTACCCCAGCCATGATCAACAAATTGACGGTAATTGTGTTGTAGCTCCGCTATTACGCAGGCCACAATGCTATGCCGGTTTGGGGTGTTCTCGCCCAATAGATCTTGCAAGCTGGTCACCGGCAAGCTGTTGGCTTGTAGCAAATGATTGTTATCGCTTTGCCAAGGCTGGTAGTTAATTCCTATACCCGATACCACGAAAGAACTTGCCGCCTTTCGGTTATCCACCAGCTCGGTTAGCAAACCACACAACTTTTGCCCGTTAACCAATAAATCGTTAGGCCATTTAATGGCCACATCAATATCGCAAGATTGCTCCAATGCATTGGCCACACTAATACCAGTGACAAGGCTTAACCCCAATAGTTCGCTGGGTAACTTTGCAACGTTACACAAATAAGACATTGTGATATCACCGGCTTGGGTATGCCAGCTTTTACCTCTGCGACCACTGCCCTGCGTTTGTTCATTGGTAATGCACAACCAAGGTTCTGGTAAAGCCCCACCGACGCTACTTTGCGCATCGGCAGTTTGCCATGCTCGAATGGTTTCCAATACATGAACGTTGGTGGAAGGCAGTTGTTCGAACACTTCTACGTGAACATTGTTTACACCTGCCGCTAACAATTTATCTTGTAGCAGCAACTCACTTAATGTTGCGCTCACGTAAGTGCCATTGGCCATCGGTTTGTTGTGTTCTCTGCGGAATGATCAGGCTTCGTGGAAGTGGCAGACGTTGCAGGTTTCACGGAAGCGGCAGAAGTTGCAGGCTCCGCAGAAGTTTCAGACGTATCAGCGGCAGTATTAGCATCCAGCGTTTCCGAACTTTTAATCGCTACTAACGAACAAGTATCAACAGGTGCAAGCATAATCGGTAAAGCCGTCTCATCCAATAATCCGTGCCGAACATAATGCACCGCTACGCTTGCCTTGCTCGACAAACGCGCAAGCAATGGCGCGACCGCATCAGCACTAACCACTTGCTTATTCAACGCAACAATAATATCCCCTGCGGCTAAACCGGCAAGCTCGGCTGCCTGATCATTAAACACGTGGGTCACTTTTAAGCCCGCCGCATCATCCACAACATTGGCGCCGATCCATGGCGAAGGCGTACTCGTTAGCACCGTTCCACCGCCTGTGTCTTTTGTGGATCGACGAGCGCGCCAATGCACCTCTACACCCAGTGTTTTTAATGCATCTTCCAGTGGTAGCTCTTCAGTGCTATATAAAGTGTGTTCAAAAAATTCAGTAAGGTCAGCACCCACCAATTGCGCCGCCAGCTCCTCCGGTTCTCGTTCTTGCATGCCTTTACCCGTGTCTAACCAACGCGTCCATATCAGCTGCATTAGGTTATCCAAAGAAACCGAACCACTAGATAACTCTCTTAACTTAGCATCCAGGCACAGTGATACTAACGCACCTTTGGCGTAGTAACTCACTATGGCATTAGGTGCGTTTTCATCTTGTTTGTAAAACTTGTTCCAGGCATAAAAACTGGATTCAGTAACCGTTTGCTTTTCGCGCCCTGCCCCTCTGCGTACACGTGTTATGGTTTTTGACATCAGGTTTAAATACTGTGCTTCTGTTATTAGCCCAGAGCGCAGCAGCATGATATCGTCGTAGTAGGAGGTTATGCCTTCAAAAAACCACAGCAGTTGCGTGTATGACTCTTCGGCTAATTTATACGGTACAAATTCGGCAGGCTTTATACGCTTCACATTCCACGTATGAAAATACTCATGCGAACACAAACCTAAAAATTCAATGTATTGATCACTCGTTGAAGCGTCACCCACTATCGGTAAGTGATCACGTGTGACTAACAAGGCTGTGGATGCTCTATGCTCTAAACCACCGTAGCCTTTACCCACCACCATCACCATAAAAATATAACGATCAACGGGTGCAGGTTCGCCAAAGAACTTAATTTGCGTTTCACATATGAGGGTTAGATCTTTTGCAATACGGTCAAGGTCGGCATCGAAGGATCCGGTTAGCACCACTTCGTGTGGCACACCGCAAGCGGTAAACGTTACGCGCGTAAATGTGCCCATCTCTACAGGGTGGTCAATGAGTTCGTCGTAGTCTTGTGCGCTGTAGCAGCCAAAACCATCGGCATCACATTCTTTGGCCGCAAGCGTTGTGGCGAGTTGCCAATTTTTAAATTGCTCGCCGTCGGGTCGCAGCATTTGAACCGACACGGGTAAATTTTGCTGGCCTTCAACACACAGAAAAACACTGGTGCCATTAAAAAATGCGTGCGTTTGATCCAGGTGCGCGGTTCGCACTGATAGATCCCACGCGTACACTTGATACGTTAAGCACACATTGGCAAGCCCTGCAGGTGCACGCCAGCTGGACTTATCCACCCGCTCAAGCGCTATGGCTTCGTCGTTACACCAAGCTTGCATCGTAACCACGTTTTTCGCAAAATCACGAATCATGTAGCTGCCCGGAATCCAGTTGGGCAACGTAAAAAGCTGACCGTTCGAATCCGGATTTTCTACAACGATGTTTACTTCATACAAATGCGCATGCGGGCTAAGCGGCTTTATTGTGTAGCTGATGGACAAAAAAGACTCCTTCAAACAGTCGGTTTTACAAGTTACAGGGCTTGTTGATTTTCATTGAACATAGCACAATGAATGATTGCATTAACGTCTCACATTGGACTTAAAAAAGCATGCTCAGCAAACTACAATATCGTGCATCGTACCCAGCCAAACAACTGGGCGAACCTGCACCAAACGATGAACAAATAGCGCAAATTCTTCAGTGTGGCCTTAGCGCTCCAGACCACGCCGCCCTACGCCCTTGGCGCTTTATTACTATCCGCGGTGACGCTCGCGAAGCCTTGGGCGAAGTTTTTGTAAAAGCCGCTTTAGAGATAGACCCAAACACACGCGAACAAAAACTCAACCTGATCAAAGAAAAGCCATTACGCTCTCCACTGGTTGTGGTTATTGTAGCAACCATTACCCCGGATCACCCCAAAACGCCCGAAGTAGAACAGATACTCTCAGCAGGCGCTGCTACCAGCCAAATTCAACTGGCAGCCACAGAACTTGGTTTTGGATCGGTGTGGGTTACCGGCCAAAACGCCTACTCAAACTTTGTTAAACGCGCTTTGGGCATCGCTGTTGCTGATCACATTGTTGGCTTTGTTTATATGGGTACACCTAGCGTGGATCTGCCTGTGCGTAAACGGCCGGAACTAAGCGCTCACCACAGTGAGTGGACCGCACCGGTGAATGGCTAAACCCAGCAAACCCAGTAAACCCAGTAAACCCAGTATTTATGTGAACCAGTTCTCCGTGAACATGACGAGCAATTAACAAAATACGGCGGCACGTCGATACTTAAGTAACTCATGCTTATATGGCTATAAGACTATGTTGCTCAAAAAATCGTTCACACGGATTGTTGCGTTTGGCTTCCTCGGCTTATTGGCAGCACAAGCGCACAGCGCTCCATTAGTGTTTCAGTTTAGAACCAGCGATGGCACTACGGTGTTTTCAGATGCGCCGAGTGGCAACAACTCACTGACACGAACGGCCTATAAAAGCAGCTATAAAAACCAAAGCAAGAACAAAAAAACCGTTAACCCTTGCAGTGGTTTAACTGCTGCAGATTTACGCCGGCGCGCTACCCAGTTCCAACCCGCTATCAGCAAAGCCGCAACCGAGCAAAAGCTTGATGAGTTGTTCATTCAGGCCGTTGCACAGGTGGAATCGTGCTTTGATCCAAAAGCGGTTTCACGCGCTGGCGCGCAAGGTTTGATGCAGCTAATGCCCAATACAGCCAAAGAGCTTGGGGTTGCGAATAGCTTTGATTCAACCCAAAACGTACAAGGTGGCGCTCGCTATCTGGCACAGCTGCTTTCCCGGTTTGAACAAAACCATCAGTTAGCGCTAGCGGCCTACAATGCCGGGCCGGGTGCGGTAGAGAAACACGACGGTATTCCGCCTTACCCTGAAACGCAGAAATACGTGCAACGCGTGATGAATGTGTACCAACAATTATCCAAACACAAAATATCGAATGCACAGTCGGCCGGCCAAGAGTCCTGATCCATACTGCCCTTAGCTTAGCCGCTTCAATGTGATTCGGTGCTAGAGCTTCAAGCCTTTCTTTATTGGCGGTACGCTTTACCCTTGTAGCGAGCGCTTATACCCCCAAGTTAACGTGCTAATTGGCTGGTGCTTGCCTTGTTTGTACTAGAATTTGAATCGGTTCAGCGAATTCTGCGTTGATTGCCCAAGATGCAAGCTATAATCCAGTCGCCACCACTTTTGTCCACGTTTAGCCTTTTACAATGAATAATCCCGAAAATCCGAGCAATAATTTTATCCGCAACATTGTGGAAGACGATTTAGCCTCGGGGAAAAACGGCCAGCGTGTGGTTACGCGCTTCCCACCCGAGCCCAATGGTTACCTGCACATTGGCCACGCGAAATCGATCTGCCTGAATTTTGGAATTGCCGCGCAATACAACGGCACCTGCAATTTACGCTTCGACGACACTAACCCGGGCAAAGAAAGCGACGAATATGCTCAAGCCATCAAAGAAGATGTGCAATGGCTGGGGTTTGAATGGAACGAGCTTAAACACGCCTCCGACTATTTCGATGAGCTGTACGACTACGCGCGCGAGCTGATCAAAAAAGGCAAAGCCTATGTAGACAGCAGTAGCGCCGAAGAAGTTAGAGAAATGCGTGGCACGCTAACCGAACCCGGTATTGAAAGCCCGCATAGAAATCGCTCGGTTGAACAAAACCTCGATTTATTTGAGCGCATGAAAAACGGTGAGTTCGAAGAAGGCGCGCATATTCTTCGTGCAAAAATTGATATGGCTTCCGGCAATATCAATATGCGCGACCCTACCCTTTACCGCATTCGTAAAGTGACGCATATGCGCACCGGCGATGATTGGTCGATCTACCCCATGTATGACTACACACACTGTGTATCGGATGCCATGGAAAATATTACGCATTCACTGTGCACACTCGAATTTGAAGATCATCGCCCCTTATACGACTGGGTGTTGGATGAACTACAAACACCGGCACATCCGCAGCAAATTGAATTTGCGCGTTTATCGCTTGAATACACCATGCTCAGTAAACGCCAGCTAATCAAGTTGGTGGAAGAAAAACAAGTATCGGGTTGGGATGACCCACGCATGCCAACAATCACAGGCATGCGTCGTCGTGGCTATACACCGGCGGCACTTCGAGACTTCTGCGAAAGAATCGGTATAACCAAAAACGACGCTTGGATTGAAATGGCCGTGCTGGAAACCTGCATACGAGACGACCTCAACGAAAAATCGCCAAGACGTATGGCCGTGCTCGACCCTATAAAAGTGGTGATCACTGACTTACCCGAAGACCACAACGAAACCTTATCGTTTGCGAACCACCCGCAAAATGAAAGTTTTGGTCGCAGGCCGGTCGCTTTTACGCAGCAAATTATGATTGATCGCGACGACTTCTCCGAAGATCCACCACCGAAATACCAGCGCCTGGTACCCGGTGGCGAAGTTCGCTTACGCGGCAGCTACGTGATCAAATGCGAAGAAGTCATTAAAGATGAGCAAGGCAATGTTATTGAGCTGCGCTGTAGTCACGACGCGAACACGCTAGGCAAAAAGCCAGAAGGCCGTAAAGTGAAAGGCGTTATCCATTGGGTGTCTGCTACCGAAGGCGTAAAGGCTGAAGTGCGACTTTACGATCGCTTGTTCACTATTGCTAACCCGCTTTCAGCCGACAGCTTGGAATCGGTCATCAATAAAGATTCCTGCATCACCATGAGTTCTTGTTTTGTTGAAGCCGCTTTAGCCGATGCACAACCAGAAGAGCAATTCCAGTTCGAACGCTTAGGCTATTTTGTGGCCGACCGCCGCGATCACAAAAGTGGCGCACCTGTATTTAATCGCACGGTCACTTTACGCGATACCTGGGCTAAATAAGTTAAGGTTATCTGCAACGCAATGGCTGCACCCTCGGCAGCCATTGCGCGTTTTTCCCCACAATACACGTCATTTAATTGACTTCTCTTGCGCTACTCTGCGCAGCCTTTAACCATTATTCAAAATACTCACAAATGCATGTGAAGGTTTAATTGACGACGTCAATTCTAACTACTATTAGTTGAGTGTCATGTTCGACGACAGTCTGACACTACGCATAATGTAGTTTGCGCTGTTTGTCGAACCTCTAGAACCGTTGCCAAAATTAAAAATCCCTGCGAGGTGCGTGGAAATATGTCCCCTACTACAGTTAGAAACCTAAAATTAAGCTTTATCTGTGTTGCCGTACTCAGCGTTACCGGCTGCGCAAGCACACCTCGACTTGAAGAAGTGCCCGGCGCAATCGGTAGCGGGCTTAGCAAAGCTGGCCACAAGACTATCGAACTCAGCGCAAGCGCTTGGGAAGGCACAAAGAAACTGCTGCACATCGGCCCACAGGAAGACGAGCTTCTCGATGAAGTTGATTTGGCGCTGATGGACTACGAGGTTGATGAAAACGGTATTCAAATTCAGGCCGTT
>CALDTX010000242.1 GCA_937923565.1 uncultured Granulosicoccaceae bacterium
TGCTTGTTGTCGCTAATGCGAGCCGTAAAGGCATCGTAAACGTCCACACCCACTTCAAATTTTTCTGGTCCGATTGCCGGAGCCAGCCAGGCAAATAAAAGCTCATCTGAACTGAATAACGCTTGCGCTTTGTGCAATATGCCCGCAGACAATCCTCGCCAACCGGCATGAACAACAGCCACGGCCGTGCCACTTTGATTACTTAACACCACCGGCAAACAATCGGCCGTTAAAACAGCGACCACCGCATTTTTTTCTTGTGTGAAAGCAGCATCGGCACAAATGACTTCGGTGCTGTTTGCCGATTGCGCTGTGCGATGAAACACATCAACCCCATGCACTTGATTCATCCAGATGGGTGCACTCGGCAGTGCTAAATTAAGCGCTAATTGCTTCCGGTTCTCTTGTACATGCGCAGGCTTATCGTGAACATGTAACCCGAGGTTCAGAGAGTCGTAGGGCTTTTCACTAACGCCACCAAGTCGTGTGGTGCTATGCACATGAACGTGCGCTGGAACCTGCCACTCAGGGCGAATCGTTTGCATGGCTATTCCTGTAAACCCAGATCTTCTTCCATATGTGCAATTAAAGCCTGCATATCTTCTGGTGGTTCGGCTTTATAAACGCAATACCGATTATCGTCGGGGTGTTGAATACCCAACTGCCGCGCGTGCAATGCCTGACGCGTAAACGCCGTCATTAGCGCCCCGAGTTTGAACGGCACCGAGTTTTGTTGATTGCGCCGGCCATAAACAGCATCGCCCAGCAAGGGATGACCCAGGTGCGCCATATGCACTCTTATTTGATGGGTGCGGCCGGTTTCTAATTTAACCGCCAACAAAGCGCAGCCTCTGAAACGCTCTATAACGCGATAATGCGTGCGCGCCGGTTTTCCACGCTCCACTACGGCCATTTTTTTCCGGTCACCAGGGTGCCTGCCAATGGGTTCATCCACTGTGCCATCATCGGGGATATCGCCGATTGCTACAGCCAGATACTCACGGCTAACCGTACGCGCTTGTAACTGCTGAACCAAGTTAGCATGGGCTTTTAAGGTTCTGGCAACCACACACAAACCCGTGGTGTCCTTATCCAGCCGGTGCACAATGCCGGCCCGCGGTACTTGCCGTAGCTCAGGCTCCAAATGCAGCAAGCCATTCATTAAGGTGCCTGTGCGATTACCCGGTGCCGGGTGCATTACGCAATCAGCGCTTTTGTTCACAATGTAAAACTGCTCATCCGTGTGCACAATATCGATTTCCATTGGCTCAGCCACAATATGCGCCGCACCATTGGCCCAGGTATCCTCCCAGCTGTTGCCCGATTCATCGGCAGGCAGTTTCAACTCCAAGCGCTCGCCACCGATCAGTTTGTCTCGGGTGCGTCGGCTTTGCCCGTCCACACTCAAGTAACCTGCCGTTATCCAGCTTTGCAAACGGCCGCGGGAGTAGTCGCTGAACAATTTGGCAGCCACCGCATCCAGACGCTGCCCGGCAGCATCCAATGGCACATCAAAGGATTGCGCCGCAGATTCAACGTTTTGGGAGGGATTTTCAGACGACATAAGTACAGTTATTGTATGTGTTCATTAGCGCTCAGAAAGTTTGTGCAGTGCACAGTGTAGACAAGCGAGTTGATTGGCGGCAAATTCGCTATACTTTTCGTATGAAATTTTTTCAATATCGCGCTACAGCGCTGCTTTTTACATTGGGTATTACTTTGCTACTGGGTGCTTGCGCTAGCGGGCCGCAGCAGGCAGATGAAAGTACGTCCGCAGAAACGCTTTACCGTGACGCAAAAAGGGCCCTGAATCAAGGCGATTTTCTAACCGCCGTGGATACGTTCGAAACTTTGGGCGCACGCTTTCCTTTTGGCAGTTACACCCAGCAGGCCCAGCTGGACATAGCCTACGCCTATTTCAAGCAAGACGAATACGATAACGCTATTGCCTCGGCCGATCGCTTCATCAAGCTCTACCCGCGCAGCGAAAACGTCGATTATGCCTATTACATGAAAGGGTTGGCACAGTTTTCTCGTGGCGGATCGGCGATGGAACGAATTTTCCCACGTGATATGTCAAAGGTTAACCAAGACTGGCTGCGCTCAGCGTTTGCCGAGTTCGATTCACTGGTTAGACGCTTCCCCGACAGCCAATATGTACCAGACGCCGTACAGCGCATGGATTTTCTGCGCAATGAAATGGCTCGCCATGAGCTCACCACCGCCCAGTTCTACTACGACCGCGGGGCCATGGTGGCATCAATTAACAGAATTCAGTTCTTGCTGGAGCATTATGCAGGCTCAAAACACGTGCCCAATGCGCTGGCGGTAATGGCTGCGGCCTACCAGTCTTTGGGGCAGCAGGATTTACAGCAAGATACACTGCGTGTGTTGGCACTCACCGATCCAAAACACCGGGCATTGCAGCGCTAAAAAGCACCCGCTAAATCCGGGCCGTCTGGTCTGGATCTTGCTCAATTAAGGCCCTGAGAGCCGCATTGCCGGCCGCTTTTACATTTGGCCCGTGAGCTTACTTCCTGACACGTCAAACAACACCGAACAAACCTCGCCCAATGTGCGCGTGGATGATGCTGCGATGCGCCTGTTCAGCCAGTACCGGCTGTTCTTGTTAACGGCATTGGCAACTGTTTATTACTTATCCAGCTCACAAACCATTCTCGGCCAGCGAGACGCGTTGCTGTTTGAAGTGGCGCATTTGGGCTATCTGGTGGCAGCGTTAGCGTTTATTTACCTGCAACGCAAGGGTTGGCCTTCCGTTCAAACCCGTTCGTACTTGCAAAACTACCTGGATATCGTTTTCATTTGCTTATTGATGTACGCCAGTGGCGGAGTGCAAAGCGGATTTGGTGCTCTGTTGGTTATAACAGTAGCGCTGCTAAGCCAATTGAACACCGTGCGTTATTCCCTGTTTTTTGCAGCACTGGCAAGCGTTATCGTTTTACTCGAAGAACTGCTTGCACAAGTGGTTTTAGGTGCCTACGCCGCAAACTTTGAACGCACCGCGTTACTGGGGGCGATGCTGTTAATCGTTGCATGGATATCAACGGTACCGTTACGAAATCAGCTCATGCGGCAAATTCCGGCATCCAGCCCTGATCGGGCCAAGCTAGACGTTAAGCAAATAGCTATGCTGAACGAAGAAATTATTCGCGAACTGGACTCCGGCGTACTGGTTATCGACTCAGCCTACCGCGTTCAACTGATGAACGACACAGCCAGAGCTATGTTGTCTTGTGAGTTTTCACCGTTACCGATACATGTAGGCCGCTTAAACGAACCCTTATTCGAAAGCATGCAATCTGCGAAACGCGGCAACAGCTTAAGTGCAACGCCATTTGCCGTTGCTGGAACCGGTGAATCACTGCTACCCCGTTATATACCACTAAGCTCGGGCGGCATGCTGATCAAGCTAGACGATCACGCACACATTAAAAAACAGTTTCAACAATTAAAACTTGCTTCACTTGGACGGCTCTCGGCCAGTATTGCACACGAGATACGCAATCCTTTAGGTGCGATAGCACATGCGGTGCAGCTCCTGCAGGAATCAGAGGAACTGAGCAATCAGGATGCAAAGCTATTAAACATAGCGTACCGACATACCAATCGTATAGATCGAATCGTAGAAGATGTATTGCAACTTTCACACAGCAAGCGTGTTAATAGCGAAAGCCTTGACCTAGTACAACAGTTGCATACGTTTACGCAACGGTTTATCGAAGAGCATGACTTATCTTCAGACAGCCTTAGCTGTATTACAGAACCCAATTTACACGTGATGTTTGACGCGGAGCATCTGGATCAGATTTTGTGGAACCTGTGTACGAATGCGCGTTTACATAACGCTGAAAAAGAGATCAAAATTTCGATTAGTGCCTGGAAATCTCAGCAAGGCTTAACCGTAATGGACATTACGGACAACGGTAATGGCATTCCCGATATTCATCGCGAGCAATTGTTTGAACCCTTTTACTCTACACACCACGACGGCTCAGGTTTGGGTTTGTATATTATTCGTGAGCTTTGTGACATGAACAAAGCACGCATTGAATGCCTTGAACGTCAGGATGGCGCGCACTTTAGAATTACACTGAGTTCTGCTCAGCAGATGGCTGCCTAACGTGACGGCCACTGCACTCATCATCGATGATGAACCGGATATTCGGGAACTTATCGCTCTAACCCTATCAAGAATGGGCTTAGAGCATCACAGTGCCGCGAACATCGAAGAAGCCAGAAACCTTTTGCAAGTTTATGAGTTCGACCTTTGCCTAACCGATATGCGTTTACCTGACGGCAACGGTGTAGACTTCGTTCGCTTTATCCATTCGGCACACCCTAACCTACCGGTTGCGGTTATCACGGCACATGGCAATATGGAAGCTGCTGTGGAAGCCATGAAAAACGGTGCGTTCGACTTTGTTTCCAAACCGGTCGATCTGCACCTCCTGCGAGGCTTAGTCGCCCGAGCGGTAGCACTAAACACAGCTGAAGAAAACAGCCACCGCACGCAAAGCACAGGCAACGATGTTGGCAAACTAAGCCTTGGCACAGCTGCAAACCAAACTGACCATGCATCCAATGCTGTTGAGGTATCGCAAACAAGCGCTGACAACGAGCCAAACGAGCCATCTGAAAACGTTTCTCTCAACAGTTTATCGGGCCGTACAGACAACCAAACTGTTAGCGCTGTAACGAACACAATCAGCGACAGTAGCTTGGTGGGCACCTCCGCCCCCATGCAAGCACTCCGGCAAATGATCGCTAAGGTTGCCAAAACCAATGCTCCAGTATGGATAACAGGAGAATCAGGCACCGGTAAAGAACTTATCGCGCGGTTAATTCACGAGAACGGCCCACGTGGGTCTCACCCTTTTGTAGCGATAAACTGTGGTGCTATACCAACCGAGCTGATGGAAAGCGAATTGTTTGGGCACGTTAAAGGAAGCTTTACCGGCGCGAGCAGCGATAAAGAAGGTTTATTCCAACGCGCGCAAAGCGGAACTATATTTTTAGATGAAGTAGCAGAGCTACCATTGCACATGCAAGTGAAATTACTAAGAGCTATTCAGGAAAGAAGCATTCGGCCCGTAGGTAGCAATGATGAAATTACTATTGATGCTCGTATACTCAGCGCTAGTCATAAAGACCTTAATACAGAAGTGGAGGCAGGAAGATTCAGGCATGATCTCTACTACCGCTTGAACGTCATTAGCATTGTATCGCCCAGTTTACGGAATCGATCCGACGATATCCCAGCCTTATGTGAATTTATTCTAAACAAGCACTTGCAAACAAACAGCACACAACAAGCAATCACAATTCACCAAAAGGCTATAGAAAAACTAAGTGCTTATTCGTTTCCTGGCAATGTGCGCGAGCTAGAGAACCTGTTAGAGCGCGCTGTTGCACTTTGCGATAGCCATGAAATAAAACCGAATGACTTGGCTTTAAGCACGACAGCGCTAAGTACAAATAACGATACAAAAGAAAAGCAAGCGCATAAATCAAACGAGAGAGACTTACTGGTTGAGGCTCTGCACGCCACCCGATGGAATAGAAAAGCAGCCGCAAGCAAGCTTGGGCTAACCTACCGACAACTACGTTATCGGATCAAGCAACTGGGTATCGACGGCGATACTGAGAAATAAATAACAGTTTGTCACCCTTGAAACAATTTGCTTGTCACTTAGTGACAACAAGTGACAATGTCATTTGTTGAGGACATCACAAGGTGACCTTGCTCACAGTAGCTATATCGTTGTTTTTTATAGAAAATACTCAATCAAACTGTACAAAACGCGTAATGGCATAGCGCATGCACTTAACTCACCAAGCCTACGGACGATAACTTGAAAGTAGGTTTGGCTTGACAACAAACTTATATAACTTAATTAAGTCTCTGGAGATTAACCTATCATGGTAAAAGTACAAAAGGGTTTTACCCTAATCGAATTAATGATCGTTATTGCGATCATCGGTATTCTTGCAGCTGTAGCTGTACCTCAGTATTCACAGTACACACGTCGTGCTGAATTCTCTGAAATCAAATTGGCTGTAACACCTATCAAGAGCCAAGTTGAAACATGTTGGGAATTGAACGGCGGTCCTGGCGCTAACAACGAATGTAACCTAGCAGCGACTCCTCCTGATGTTCGTAGCCAGGTTACTCCAGCTATGCTTACTCGTGCAGCTAACGGTTCTAAAGTTAATACTGTAGCACTGGGTAACGTTGCAGGCGCACCAGAAATCACTGTAACTCCTGTTGCTCAAGGCGGAATCGTAGCTGGTGATACTTATGTATTAACTGGTACTCCAAATGGCGCTGGTGATGGTATCACTCAGTGGGACGA
Source organism: uncultured Granulosicoccaceae bacterium (assembly GCA_937923565.1). Lineage (GTDB taxonomy): Bacteria > Pseudomonadota > Gammaproteobacteria > Granulosicoccales > Granulosicoccaceae > Granulosicoccus. Next base: position 6,375 of record CALDTX010000242.1, read on the forward strand.
GTCAGGTGGTGGTTGTAACAACGGTTATTGCTAATAGCTCGATCTTAGCTTAATCACGTAGTACCCAAAGGCAGCTTCGATACTTGAAGCTGCCTTTTTTGCGTCAACAGAATGATCAGCTAACTGAACACAATTGGCAACACCCTTCAAAAGGTGTGTTTATCAAGGCAGATAAATATTTTTAATACTGACCGGTTTTAATATTATGATTTTTTCAGCATTACAACTTAATAGACACCAAATTCCAGCAAAGCGCAACGGATTTACCCTCATTGAGTTGATGATTGTTATCGCTATAATAGGCATCCTTGCAGCAGTCGCAGTTCCTCAGTATTCATTATTTGTATACCGCGCTAAGTTCTCAGAGTTGGTGTTGGCCGGCGGTTCGGTAAACTCAGCTATTGAGAACTGCTACCAACTCAACAGCGGTATCGACGAATGTAATGTTTCGTCGGCAACGCCAGTTGTTAAAGGCCAGGTCACCGATACCATCCTGACCAGAGCTGCAAATGGCTCACTGGTAGCAAGCGTAGCACTTACCGGCACAACTACCCCCATTATTGAAGTCACTGCAATCGCTGGCGATGGCATGGACAGCAGAACCTACGTTCTGACAGGCGTTGTAACCGGTACAGCCGGCATCGATCGCTTTGTCAGTGAGTGGCAGGTCAGCGGTACAGGATGTGAAGTGGGTTGGTGCTAAGCACACGGCATTAACACCAGCCTTGCGCAGTAGGCTTGAAACTGCGTCACGCATCGAATTTTGCACGCAATATCAGACACCGACCTCTAAATCTATCTTTAGGCTCTGAAAACTAGGCCGATGCATACCTTGTATTCGTTGAATCTGCAAAAAAATAATAGAAGGCATTGATGTGAGCGAAAATTCTACCAGTTCAGCTTCATTCAGCGGTTTGGCTCGACAGCTCGTCAGTCAGGGCGTTGTATCCGAAACTGCCGCAAGACAAGCTTTAGAGCAATCTGAAGCCAAGAAAACACCTCTGCTTACGGCGTTGATCGACCAGGAAGGTGTATCCGCTACAGCAATCGCTCAGGCCATCGCAGCAGACTTCGGACTGCCCGCTTACGATCTGGGCGCGCTGGATCCAAGCAGCATCCCCGCAGACCAAATTAAAGAAGAATTGATTACGGCACACAATGCTGTGCCAATTGCTCGTAGGGGAGCAAAGCTGTTTATCGCTATCTCAGATCCAACCAACAGCGAACCGCTGGACAAATACAAATTTACGTCAGGCTTAAGCGTTGAAGCGGTTGTTGTTGAAGACAACAAACTGCAAGACCTTAGAACACGTTTACTGGAAGGCAACTCAGCGCTTTCAGAAGGCCTGGATGCAAGCTTCGACCTGGAAGTCGATAGCGATGAAGTCAAAAACAATGAAGATGAAAGCTCTGATGTCGACGAGACGCCAGTAGTACGCTTTGTCAATAAAGTGTTGCTCGATGCAATCAAGCGCGGTGCTTCTGATATACACATTGAGCCTTACGAGAAAGTTTTCAGAATTCGCTTTCGTGTAGACGGCATATTGCAAGAGGTGGTCAATCCGCCCTTAGCCATGGCCGGCAGATTAACGGCGCGTTTAAAAGTTATGTCCAGAATGGATATTTCTGAAAAACGTGTACCGCAAGATGGACGTATCAAACTTAAAATATCCAAAACCAAAGCGATCGATTTTCGTGTTAACACTTGCCCAACCTTGTTTGGCGAAAAAACCGTACTGCGTATATTGGATCCAAGCAGTGCGTCGTTAGGTATTGATGCATTAGGTTATGAACCCGAACAGAAAAAACTGTACATGGATGCACTGGCCAGTCCCTACGGTATGATTCTGGTTACCGGGCCAACAGG
>CALDTX010000243.1 GCA_937923565.1 uncultured Granulosicoccaceae bacterium
AAAATGCCGCTAAAAAATGATGAATCAGGTGATGAAAAGCTGCTGGATCTGGAAAATCTTATGCAGGTGCTCAATATCGATTTGTTTCAACTTGTCGATGGCGCCTACGTCGACCTAATCAACGAAAGGCAGCAATCCGAAGCTTGTACTTAAAGGTCAGTGGAAGTGTGCAAATTACGGTTCGTTCTTAAAAGTCGGCTAACTGCGACGTTTAGCCATTGTTCGGTTAAAGCTGATCAAAACAGCATCGTTGCGATGAACTGTGGGCTGTGTGGCCTAAAAGTGTGCGGATTTGCTCGTATTTTGACATTGTTGACAGAACATGGTGCTTAGGTAATTGACTAAAGCTGCGTGAGCTTGGAAGATGTAGCTACCTTCGCCTCAGTTCGCCATTGTCTCAAAATGAAACTACTTCGTTTGTCCAACTATTGTGCATCTCTCCGGTTTGGATTTGTCGCTTGTATGCTCATTGCGTTGTCGGCCTGCGATAGCAGCCCCAGCACATCAATAACGACTTCCAGCGATGAACAGGCTCATTTAAGCTTTGCTGCACCTGCACCCATTGCACAGTCTCGCGCACTGGATGAAAATGCGTTGTCGCTCGACGTCAACTTCAATGGCACCACGTTGGACGTTACCCGCAACGACGACAATTCCTGGACGGCCAGAACCACAATTTCTCCGAACAGCAACTTCAACATTGTTGTTTCCTGGTCGGAGCTTTATCAGGGCCGGAATATGATGTTGGCACAAGCGGCCAAAACAGTTAACGTACCACCGAATGTCGAGTCCTACACCGTTGCCATTCGGAGTAACGAGTTCAATATATCTTTCGACGATGACAACGACGGGCGCTCAAACCTGGCTGAACGCACCAATGACACCGACCCATTCAACTCTGCAAGTCCGGGCTCACCAGTAGTTAACGTGCCGGTTAATCTGCGCGTGCAGGTACCAACAACAATCAACAACGATTTTAATCAGCTGGTTGGGTCGCTAAGCGCACTGGCCACCATCAACAGCACGCAAATTCCTTTAAGTCGAGATGGCACTAACTGGACGGGTACCAGTACTTTATCTGAAAACAGTGATGCGTTCGTGTCTGTAACCGTTTATCAAAATGCCGAGCACACTGTTCCATTGGCAACGTTTAGCCAAAGCCAAAACGTGGGCAGCGGTGCTGAAATTTTAATTGCAGCCGATGTTTTCGAAACCAACCTTGATGCCGATTTAGATGGATTAACGAATATTCAGGAAGCCGGTGGTGGCACAAACCCGTTTGATGCCAGTAGCCCAGCGCCCGATCCTTGTTTGAATTCAAATTTTGCAGTCGGCTGCACCATCGATACCGATAACGACGGACGGCCCGATAGCGCTGAGTCTGAGTCTGCCGATTCCGATTCTGACGGTACGCCAGACTATCGTGAACCAAGCAATGTAGATAATGACAACGACGGCACATCTGCCGAGTTAGACCCCGACGAGTCAAACCCTTGTGTACCCGCTAATAATGCGCAGATTTGTTCTTCCGATGACAACACTGGAACAACGGATTCTAACGGTACAACCACTTCAAGTGGTACGACTACCTCGGACGGTTCAACTACTTCTAGTGGTACAACAACGTCGGATGGATCTACTACGTCAAGTGGTACGACAACCTCTGATGGTTCTACTACATCAAGCGGTACAACAACGTCTGATGGATCTACTACATCAAGCGGTACAACAACATCTGATGGTTCAACTACATCAAGTGGCACAACAACGTCAGACGGTTCTACAACGGCAAGTGGCACAACAACTTCTGATGGTTCTACCACATCAAGTGGCACAACAACTTCTGATGGTTCTACAACGTCAAGTGGCACAACAACGTCTGATGGTTCTACCACATCAAGTGGCACAACTACGTCTGACGGATCAACTACCTCTGATGGTACGACAACCTCCGACGGTTCAACCACTTCAGACGGCTCAACAACCTCAGGTAGCACCAACACCGAACCCGTGAGCTACATCTACGTTGAAGAGGTGTACACCATGCTGCCTAACTTCGCGGCACTCACGCCATTGCGTTCAGGTTCGCAAGCGGACTTTTCGCTGCCTAACAGTAACGGCGTTCTGTACTATGCCTACCAATTTAAGGCTCAGATTAATGTTGAAACAGCGGCGAACTACACGTTCTATGCTTCATCTAACGATGGCAGCAAAATCTACATTAACGGTGTGGAAATTGTCGATAACGACGGCACGCACTTTATGCGCGAACGTTCGGGCTCCGTGTCGTTGAGTGCGGGTTTGCACGACATCACGGTGGAGTATTTTCAGTCGGGTGGTACTGATGGTTTGGAAGTGTATTGGTCTTCTGCCTCAATGCCTAAAGCGCTGATTACCGTAGACAATTTGCGCTAGTTTATTGTTGCACCGGTTTCGGCGCATCATTCGTAGAAGTTAATTTAAGCTTCGGCTACCTGCATACAGCCGTCGCTAATTAACTGGCCAACCACCGCTGCATCTTGTGTGTTGAGGTTTTGCAGCTCAATGATCTCGCCTTTACACAGCGTTTTCGCTAACGCCATACTGCAATCATAAGCTTGCGCGTCAGCGAACAGGGTGGTGCTGCTTTTATCGCTGTGGAACGCGAATCGGCTAAACGGGTGTTTTATCCAATAGTCGGATGAATCTATTAAGGTGTCGTCAGGGTCTCTGTCCACTTCATTGAACAACGGTTGTGTAATGAGTCTGCCGCTTAAGCTCGCTGCTGTGTCAAAAGAAATTTGCGTTGCGCTTTTATACACCGCTAAAAACTGTTCGATGCTGTTGCTGGTAATTTCGCCCACTGTTGACACGCTGAGTAAAGGGTCTCTATAGCGTGTTTGTTCATGCTCGGTGCTGAGCATTTGCGTAAATTCCAACATGATCTCAGCATGCGTTGGTGCTCTGAACCCTACCGACCAGGTTGTGCAGTCTTCACCAACAGCGATGCCATGATGTGGAACACCAGGCGGTAGGTATAAAATATCACCGGGTTCCAGTTCGTAGTTTTCGTTGGCGTTAAAATTTGCCAGTATTTTTAACGTTGAGCCTTGTACCAAGCTAACATCGGTGTTGCTTCGTGAGTCTATGGCCCAATGCCGTGTGCCGCTTGCTTGGAGTAAAAACACATCGTACTCATCAACGTGTGCACCAACTGAGGCACCGTCGGGTGCGTAGCTGATCATCAGATCATCGATGCGCCAACTGGGTAAAAACCTGAACGGATTTAAATACGCATCGATAGGTGGGTAGTGTTTTTCAACATCGGTTACCAGTAAAGACCAATTGTTTTTTTGCAAAGACCCAAAGCGCTCTTCATCGAAAGGGCCGTGCTCAACTTCATAGCGTTCGTTATCTTTATGATGAATGATGCGCGGTGTCGTGTCGGGCTCCATGGCCAAGCCTGCAAGTTCGTTTGCACTGAGCGGTGTGCTGAACTCAGGAAACGCTTGGCGTATTAACAGTGGTTTTTTCTGCCAATAGTGTTCCAGAAAAATGTGTTCATCAATACCCTCTGGCCAGCACAGCTTCGAGGGTATAAATACTTTTTCCGGGTCCAGGCTCATGTGCTTGCCGTTTTAAACATCGTTGGCTAAGACGTCGGCACAACCAGTGTATTCAGCGGGTGTCATTTTCATTAAGCGTGCTTTTTCAGATTCAGGTATGGCCAATGTGGCTATGAAAGCTTGTATCGACTCTTGGTTCATAGCGTGGCCACGTGTTAACGCTTTGAGCTGTTCATACGCATCGGGCACATCGTAACGTCGCATAATGGTCTGAATTGGCTCGGCTAGCACTTCCCAAGCGTTGTCTAAGTCGGCAGCGGTGACTTCTTCGTTAACACTGATTTTACCCAAGCCTTTTAAAATTGAAGACATCGCAATTTCAGTATAACCAGCGCCTACGCCTAAGTTTCTTAACACGGTAGAATCGGTTAAATCGCGTTGCCAGCGCGACACGGGTAGTTTGCGGCTTAAGTGATCAAACACAGCATTCGCTAAACCGATATTGCCTTCAGCGTTTTCAAAGTCGATCGGGTTAACTTTGTGTGGCATGGTAGAAGAACCAACCTCTCCGGCAACCGGTTTCTGTTGTAGGTAGCCTAAAGAGATATAGCCCCAGATATCGCGGCACATATCCAACAGGGTTACGTTAAAACGCGCCAACGCATCGAACAGCACAGCGATGTAGTCGTGGGGTTCAATTTGCGTGGTGTGCGAGTTATGCGTTAAACCCAGTTGCTCTACAAAATCTTTGCCGATGGTTTGCCAATCGAGCTCGGGGTAGGCGGCTAGGTGAGCGTTGTAGTTGCCAACGGCTCCGTTTATTTTGCCGAGCATTTCGACATCGGCGATGTGTGCTCTGTGCAGTTTGAGTCGGTGCACAACGTTCGCAATTTCTTTACCCAATGTTGTTGGGCTGGCGGTTTGTCCGTGCGTTCGGCTAAGCATGGGTGTGGATGCAGTGGCCTTTGCCCAGTCGCTTAACTGCTTAATAACGTCATCACAACGCGGCAGTAGAAATGAGTCGCGGTAGCTATCGAGCATTAACGCATAAGACAAATTGTTGATGTCTTCAGAGGTACAAGCGAAATGCACGAATTCGCGTTTGGCGTACAGGGCCGGGTGCGCTTCAAGCTTCGACTTAATAAAGTATTCCACCGCCTTTACATCATGGTTGGTGGTGGCTTCAATGTCTTTTACCGCTTGGGCATCTTCCACACTGAAATTTTCCAGCAACTGGAATAAAACACTGCGATCATCGGCAGACAAGGCAGGCAATTCTTCAATGCCGGCTTGATCACTTAAATGCACCAGCCAGTGAATTTCAACGCGCAGGCGTTCGCGAATAAGCGCGTATTCGCTGAAATAGTCTCGCAGTGCTGCGGTTTTACCGGCATAGCGGCCATCGACGGGTGAAAGCGCCGTAATCGAGGAAAGTTCTAATTGAGTCATGGTACTCGCGTGTATTTTGAAAAGCGGTGGCGTGCGGCAATCTGTGAAGCTGGCCGCACGCAAAGCGTAATTATAAGGGATATTGCCGGGTGCGAGTGGGCCCGGTTGCGATTCCTTAGCTCAAGGCATGTTCCAAATCGGCTAGCAGGTCTTCCACATCCTCGATACCGGTTGAGTAGCGGATTAAACCCTCCGGAATGCCGGCCGCCTTTCGCTCCTCGGCGCTGCATTCAACATGGCTGGTGGTCAGCGGTGGGCCTACCACGGTTTCCACACAGCCAAGGTTCGCTGCCATATGCGCAAGTTTAAGTTTCGGCAAACAGGTTTTGATTGTGTCTAACCCGCCTACAACAGAGAAGCTCAGCATGCCACCGAAACCCTTCATTTGTGCTTTGGCGATGTCGTGGCTGGGGTGAGATTCCAACCCAGGGTAGTTAACCTGTTCAACCTTGGGGTGCTTTTGCAACCACGTGGCAATAGTCATTGCACTCTGGTTTTGTCGTTCAACGCGTAAGCTCAGTGTTTTCATGCCGCGAATAAAACTGTAAGCATCCATGGGTGCAAGCGTTGCTCCGTTAATTTCGCGGTATTGGTAAAGCTTTTTAATTAATGTTTTGCTGCCACAAGCAACGCCGCCCAAAGCATCCGCGTGACCACCCAGGTATTTAGACGCAGAGTGCAACACAATATCGGCCCCCAGCGCTAATGGGTTTTGATTGATGGGTGTGGCGAAGGTGTTATCCACCACAACCAACGCGCCAACTTTTTTGGCAGCGGCTGCCAAGCGTTTAATGTCGGTGACTTTTAACGTGGGGTTAGTGGGGGACTCCAAATACAGCATGGTGCAGCCTTTGGCGATTTCCTGTTCGATCTCTTCATGGTTGTCTGTGTTGCACAAGGTCACGTTGACATTCATTTGCGGCAAGAATGCTGTGAACAGTCGGTTGGTGCCGCCGTAACTGTCTTTAATCGACACAACGCGATCGCCCGGCCGTAACCAAGTACCGAATATGTTGCTGATTGCGGCCATGCCGCTGGAAAAACTCGTGGCGGCATCTGCACCTTCCAACGCCCGCACTTTCTCTTCAAACACACGCACCGTCGGGTTGGTATTGCGGGAGTAGATATGGCCGGGCTCTTCTTCTAAGGCCACCTTGTGCCACGTGTCGATATCGGTGTAACCGTAGGACACGCTGTGCACCACTGGCACCTGAGTAGAGCGTTCGTAGAGTTCGTAATCTTGTTCGCCACCCCAAATGCTGAGAGTGGAAAGGCCAGGGACGGGCGGTTTGGTTTGATCAGTCATGGTAGCTCCAGCTAACTGAGTTGATAAAAAAACATGAGTGTTTAGTTCATGGATTGATTTCAAGGCAGCGCTTTTTTGAGCCTTTATCTTGAGCGGTTGATGATACTGTTTTCGTTGGAAAAATTAAAGTGCGCGTTGTGAGGGTGAGTCGTTTGCAATTCTAAGCATCGAATAGTCAAGGTTAGGCTAAAGCGCAGTTGCAAACTTTTTGTCTTTCAAAAGCGTGCGATATGGCCGTTTTGTTAGTCGACTATAGCTGGCCCCTTGAATTTTTTTATCCCGCTAGAAGTTATGCCGAAAACTCATCTTAGTTGTCCAGTGATTTTTTTGAGAATTTCAGACGCGTACGACTCTCTGGAACTACACGCACTTATTGTCGGTTAAAGGTATGTCACAAGACAAGGTTTGTCCTTTCTCGATACTGAATTCGATTACTTGATCCGCTGGAATTGGCACCACGAGCTGTTCGAGGAGATCGGCATCATCAGCGGCTTCGTTGCAGCTCACAGCTAATGTGTAGTCACCTGGTTCTAGAAACGACAATGCGAATGTGTCGTCCTTCAATGACGATGATGCAACGGGTGCAACAAAACCGTTTTCGTTAGTCGCGATAGCTTCATCAAAGTTATCGGCTAAGGTAGCAGGGTCTATTCCATGCCCTGAGTATAAATACACATTACCAGCTGTACCACCTAGTTCGAGCGCACCACAAGCTTCGTTTGCTTGTAGTGTGGCGTGATCAATATTGCCGGTGACTAACGCTGCTTGATCAACTGAAATTATGCGAACACCGCGTGGTTTTAAAATGTATCGGTCAGGGCCGGGGTTGTAGGTCATGGATTGCTGCAGACCAAACTCAACGACCATGCTTTGTGTCGATGTGGGTTCGATGATGAATGAGCCGAGCTTTAATATATTCGATGGCACTTTTAGTTGCTTAGTACCCTCGGCGTCTACAACGTAGTTGGCGTTATCTTCATCAGGCGCAACTTGAATCAGCATATTGGAGTAGGCACCAACCGGCAACGCCACGGAATCTACGACTAGTCTGCTGTCTTGGCCCTGTACAGTCAACAAATCGAGTGTGAATGTTTCTGTATCGCCAGCGTCTTCGTCGGCGGCAAATGTTTCTACAATGATGTCTTCCGCACCTTCTTCACCATTGCGTTGGAAAGTGATTCGTTCTACGGTAATTACCACTTCGGCCGCATCATCTACCGCTGCGTCTGAGAAGCTTAAGTCCACATTTGAGGTGTTTAAACTGCTGTCGCTGCTACTGCATGCTGTTAGCATAAGTATGCAAAGGCTCGCAATTACAAAACGTTCTGTTCGGTCAGCGTGCATTCTCATTCCCATAATGTGCATCGAAATTTGGCTGTGATGAGGCAGAGCATGCACTAAGTGTTCCCAAAGTGTGGCGTATATCGGTTGAGAATTGGTCCAAACGTTGGCGTGATGGTGGAGCCTGCCAATGAAATTCGGAACAATAATGATGGTTCATCACACCTTCAAATTGAAAGTTACCGGAGTTAACTATGTTCAGACTTAATTGGTTATGTTCTTGCAGTAAGTGGTCTATCTATTGTTAGAGCGGTGCGTTTGCGCCCTTAGAGTTCCATATGCTCAGACTGCACCTGAATCTGATCGTTTTCGTGAGCGTGATCACTACGCTGTTTGCAACCCACAAACCTGCGTTTGCTGCGGGGGCTGGCGACTCAGCACCCAAAAAATGCACGGCAACCGATGTGGAATACACAATTACTAATATAGTTCCGAGCGGGGCTTGCCTGGTTATTAGCGATACCATTACGGTTGATTTCGATGTCAATATATTTGGAAATCCACAGCGCTATAACATGGCCGTAGGGTACACCAACGCTGGCGACAGCATTCTTCAGGATGTGGCTTGTTTAGAAACCGGTATTGATATTGATGGTGTGGGATGTGAAGACTACGATGGCTCCGGCACCGCAACGGCGCCGCATGTTGCCAGCTCAACGTTTAGTGTCAGTTGCGATATGGATGGCAACCTATTGGTTGATCCGCTGGTTGGGGTTGATTTTTACGTAAGCTTCGATGCCAACACGGGCGGAACGGTTCCTGCTATCACTGCGCCCAAATGTTTAGAACAAGCTGGAACGTCTTTTCCTCTTGCGCCAGCCAAATTGCAGTTGAATAAAAGTGTGACGAACGATAATGGCGGTAGTGCTGCTATCGCTGATTGGGTATTAACGGCCAACCTCGGCGCGGGTTCAACCGTGCTAAGTGGATCAGATGGTGTAAGTAGCTCAACTTTGCCCGCCGGTGACTACCTATTAAGCGAAACTGGTCCGGCTGGCTATGTATTGGATAGTATTGTTTGTAGCGGCGCAACCTTTGATGCCGCCTCATCAACGCTGACACTTGAACCTGGCCAGGATGCATCGTGTGTGTTCAATAATAATGACGACATTTTTGTACCGCCAACCAGCACATTGCTTACGCTTGTTAAAACGATAGTGAACGACAATGGTGGTAACGCCGCTGTGGAAGATTTTGATATAGCGATCAACGGAGTCGAAGTTGTATCTGGTGTAAGCAACACCGTTGCTGCTGGTGTACCTCTCTTAATCAGCGAGCTCGATTTGCCTTCCTATGCTGAAGGTGCTTGGAATTGTATCGATAGCACAGGATTGACACCCGCACTACCAACGGCTGGATTGGCAACTGGTACAACCTTGAATTTAACGGCCGGTTCTAACGTCGTGTGTAGCATCGAAAACAATGATCTTGGTGTGGACTTATCCATCGTAAAAACCGTGTCGGATAAAAATCCATCGATTGGTGAAATAATTGTTTTCAATTTGGAGGTCGCGAACGCAGGTCCGGATGATGCGACCGATGTGGTGATAACCGATGTTTTACCGGCAGGGTTTGCCTATATCACAGGCAGCGCAGTCGGCGGTGATAGTCTTGTTGATACCGACCCTCAGGGAGCTGGTTTAACATGGAACATCAACTCTTTACTCAATGGTTCCTCTGCATTGCTTAGTTTTGAGGCTGAGTTACTTGCACCGTAAAGGTGGCTCACGTGTTTGGCGTTCTAGTTCTAGCTACGGTTTCGGTGAAGGTTTCGTCGTGGTAGCTGGTATCTTCCATGGCTGGAATCCGATGAATTGTCGGAAATAACCGAAGTCTAATACGTGGTGGGTTTCCATGGAATCGGGATAGAAATTAGGCTTGGTCGGCTGCTGACGACTATAGAACTATAGTGGTAGGCGCGAGTGGATTCGAACCACCGACCCCCACCATGTCAAGGTGATGCTCTAACCAACTGAGCTACGCGCCTGCCGAACGGCAATTCTAAGCGTTGTGGGTTTTAGGGTCAACCGAATGCTGCACTGCATTAGCTATGTTTGTTGTTGTCAATATTGTGCCTGTGTGGCACGAAAGCAGCTACACTTTTACCCTATATTCGCTGGTACAAGGTTTGTTCAGCCTGAACACCTGTTTTACGCGTACGCACGTGGCCTTTTGTAGGGGTCACCACTGATAACAACACGTGGCCTTTGGTAAGGGTCACCACTGAGAGAAACGATGCCTCAAATTACACTGCCCGACGGCAGCACTCGTCAGTTTTCTAACCCTGTTTCTGTTTTCGACGTGGCCGCCGATATCGGCCCGGGTCTGGCCAAGGGCACCTTGGCAGGTATTGTCGATGGCACGTTGGTGGATTCCTCACATATTATTGAGCAAGACGCAACGCTTGCGGTGGTTACCTCCAAAAGTGAGGAGGCGCTGCCGTTAATAAGACACTCCACTGCACATTTAATGGCGCAAGCGGTCAAGCAGCTTTTTCCGACCGCGCAAGTCACTATCGGGCCGGTTATAGAAGACGGCTTCTTTTACGACTTTGCGTTTGAGCGCGCCTTCACACCCGAAGATCTCGAGCTTATTGAAAAGCGCATGAGCGAGTTGGTGAGCCAAAGCATCCCGATTAAACGCTCAACCATCAGCCGCGACGATGCCATTAAATTCTTTGACAACTTGGGCGAGCAGTACAAGTCTGAGATTGTGGGCGATATTCCGGCCAATGAAACGCTATCGCTGTACGAGCAGGGCGACTTCACGGATTTATGCCGTGGCCCACACGTGCCCAATACGTCGCATTTAAAAACGTTCAAGCTCACGAAAGTGGCAGGCGCTTATTGGCGTGGCGATTCAGACAAAGCCATGTTGCAGCGCATCTACGGCACAGCGTTTCCCGATAAAAAAGCGCTTAAAACCCATTTACATAATCTGGCTGAAGCTGAAAAACGCGATCATCGCAAAATTGGTAAGCAGCTGGATCTGTTTCATTTGCAGGAAGAAGCGCCGGGTATGGTGTTCTGGCACCCGAAGGGTTGGACGATTTATCAAAGCATTGTGCAATACATGCGTGCCAAGCAAATTGAACACGGTTATAAAGAGATCAACACGCCACAAGTGGTGGATATGTCGTTGTGGGAACGCAGTGGTCATGCCGATAAATTTGGCGACAACATGTTCAGCGTTCAAACCGAAGATCGCTCTTATGCCGTGAAGCCGATGAATTGCCCTTGCCATGTGCAGGTTTTTAATCAGGGCTTGAAAAGCTACCGCGAGCTACCACTTAGGTTTGCTGAGTTTGGGTCTTGTCACCGAAATGAAATGTCGGGTACCTTGCACGGCATTATGCGGGTGCGTGCCTTCACACAAGACGACGGGCATATCTTCTGCACCGAAGATCAAATCCAGCCAGAGGTGGCGAAATTTATCGAATTTCTGCACGAGGTCTATAAAGACTTTGGCTTTGAAGAGGTTATTTACCGGCTCTCTACACGGCCTGCTAATCGGGTGGGCAGTGATGAAAGCTGGGATAAATCCGAGGCTGCGTTGGCCAAAGCGCTCGATTCACAAAACCTCGACTGGCAAGAGCTGCCGGGTGAGGGGGCGTTTTATGGCCCTAAAATTGAATTTTCATTAAAAGATTGCATTGGCAGGGTATGGCAGTGCGGCACCATGCAAGTGGATTTATCGATGCCGGGCCGTCTGGATGCCAGTTATATTGATGAAAACGGTGAAAAACAGGTGCCAGTGATGTTACACCGGGCACTTTTAGGCTCATTTGAGCGCTTTATTGGCATTTTAATCGAGAATTTCGAAGGTAAATTACCTCTGTGGCTGGCCCCAACACAGGCTGTTGTCATGAATATCACAGATAAACACTCAGAGTTCGTTGAGAAAGCTGTGAAAGTGTTGCAAAATAGCGGGTTACGCGCAGAGGCAGATTTGCGAAACGAAAAAATTGGTTTTAAAATCCGCGGCTGGACGCTAGAGCGCGTGCCCTATTTGTTAGTAGCGGGCGACAGGGAAGTAGAAAGTGGTGAATTGGCCGTTCGCACCAGAGACGGCAAAGACCTAGGCTCAATAGCGCTAGACGATTTAGCGAAACGATTGAAAACTGAAGCCGTTAGTCGCGGCAAAACTCTATTGGAGGGTTAACGTATTTCTGCACAAAAAGTTAATCGGAAGAACGACGAAATCGACGTTCCCGAAGTTCGGCTCATCGGTGCCGAGGGTGATCAGGTAGGCGTAGTCACGCTGGAAGTGGCTTTGGCTACTGCGGAAGAAGCAGGGCTCGACCTTGTAGAAATTTCGCCAAATGCTGAACCACCGGTTTGCAAAATTATGGACCATGGGCGCTTTAAGTTCGAAGCGAACAAAAAGCAGCACTCGGCCAAAAAGAAGCAAAAAACCGTACAGATCAAGGAGATCAAATTTCGACCGGGCACCGAAGACGGTGACTACCAGGTAAAACTGAGAAGTTTGGTCAAATTTTTAGAAAATGGCGATAAAACCAAAATTACGCTGCGGTTCAGGGGGCGAGAAATGGCTCACCGCGAACTTGGCGCGAAGCTGTTAAAGCGGGTTGAAGCCGATTTATCCGAACTGGCTGTGGTTGAGCAGTTCCCAAAGTTAGAAGGCCGTCAAATGGTGATGGTTATGGCGCCCAAGAAAACCTAGTTTTCAAGCGCTGTGCGTTTAAAAAGTTTAAACTAGCGCAAGTTAGTATTTGGTAGGTCGAGATGACGTAAAGACACTAAGACGTCTCCGGCCCTTAACTCTGATGCCCGCTATTCGGCATCACTATATTCAGGAGTAAACAGTGTCTCATAAGAAGCAAAAATCAGTGAGTGGCGCTACCAAGCGCTTCAAACGAACAGGATCTGGCGGTTACAAGCGTAAAAGCTCGCACATGCGCCACATTCTTACCAAGAAAAGTACTAAGCGTAAACGTCAATTGCGTGGTGCCTCGCTCGTTCACGAGTCAGATGTGGTGCTTATTAAACGCATGTTACCCAACTTACGCTAGGAGACCGGGATGCCAAGAGTTAAACGTGGTGTTACGGCACGCGCAAGTCATAAGAAAGTATTAAAAGCCGCCAAAGGCTACCGTGGTGCACGCAGTAAAGTTTATCGCGTTGCCAAACAAGCGGTTACCAAAGCAGGCCAGTACGCGTATCGCGACAGAAAAGCCAAGAAGCGTGTTTTTCGACGTCTTTGGATTGCTCGTATTAACGCAGCCTCTCGTGAGTGCGGCATGAGCTACAGCCGAATGATGGAAGGCCTGAAAAAAGCCAACATCGAAATAGACCGAAAAATGCTGGCAGATCTTGCTATCGCAGATTCGCAAGCGTTTAGCGCCATCGTCGATAAGGCGAAGGCCGGCTTGCAAGCCTAAGGTTTTGCATCGCTAGCTAGCAGGTTTTACTTGCTCAGTTAGCAACAGCGGCACTGCGGTTTTAACGCAGTAAGCTTTATCGACGGGGAAAGCCGGCAATGTCCGGCTTTTCCCGTTTTTGTTTCTGGCAGACGTACATGGGTAGCGGTGGGTTTGTTAGTGTTAACTCAATAAAACAGTAGAAGTGATTGCACATGGCCATTGATCTTGATGGGTTGCTCGATGACGCAAAGTCGCATATCGACGATGCGAAAACCTTACAAACGCTCGACGCCGTTCGGGTGGAGTTTTTGGGCAAAAAAGGGCGACTAACCGCCGCGTTAAAAGAAGTGGGTGCTTTGCCCAAAGAAGAAAAGCCCGCCGCGGGTCAGGCCGTGAATAAAATCAAAGTGGCTGTGCAAGCCTTGCTTGAAGAACGTTTGCAGCTGCTTGAAAACGAAGCGTTGCACGAAAAATTATCCGCTGACGCTATCGACATCACACTGCCAGGGCGCGCTAAAACGCGCGGTGGTTTACACCCCATAACGCTTACCATTGAACGTATTAGTGCGCTGTTCGGTCAGCTGGGTTTTGATGTGGCCAACGGCCCGGAAATAGAAGACGACTACCACAACTTCGAAGCATTGAATATTCCGGCGCACCATCCCGCGCGCGCCATGCACGATACTTTTTATTTTGATGTAAACCGTTTGCTGCGCACGCACACATCGTCGGTGCAAATTCGTTATATGCAATCGCACCAACCACCGATGCGTATTTTGTCGCCGGGGCGTGTCTACCGATGCGACTCAGACCAAACGCACTCACCGATGTTTCATCAGGTCGAAGGTTTGCTGGTTGATCGCAATGTGGGCCTTACCGATTTAATGGGTCATCTTGAAGGTTTCCTGAAATTGTTTTTCGATCAGGACGATTGTGAAATACGTTTCCGGCCGTCTTACTTTCCGTTTACTGAGCCGTCTATGGAAGTGGACATTCGTATCAACAAAGGTTCATGGATGGAAGTGTTGGGTTCGGGCATGGTGCATCCGGCGGTGTTTCGCTCAGTTGGCATTGATACCGAAGCGTTTACCGGTTATGCGTTTGGTATGGGCGTAGAACGTTTAGCGATGCTGCGCTATGGCGTTAAAGACTTGCGTCAGTTTTTCGAAAACGACTTACGTTTCCTTCAACAATTTAATTAATCAGGAAAGCGCATGAAACTGAGTGAAAAATGGTTGCGTGAATGGGTTAACCCTAACGTTGATAGTGAAACGCTGGCAGAACAACTAACGTTCTTAGGCTTGGAAGTGGATGAAGTTACATCGAGCTTGCCGCAAATGGACGACGTTGTGGTTGCGCGTATTGTTGATGTGTTGCCACACCCCGATGCCGAAAAGCTACGCATTTGCGAAGTCGACAACGGCACATCGGATCTTTTACAAATTGTGTGTGGTGCGCCTAATGCACGCATTGGTTTGGTAACCGCATTGGCAAACGTGGGCTCCAGCATGCCCGATGGCAAGAAGCTAAAGAAAGCAAAACTGCGCGGTATAGAGTCGTTCGGTATGTTGTGCTCGGGCGCCGAGATCGGGTTAACCGCTGATAACGATGGCATTATGGAGCTGGCCGATAACGCACCTATTGGCGAATCGTTATTATCGTATTTAGAGTTAGACGATAACATTATTGATATTGATCTTACGCCCGACAGAGGCGACTGCTTAAGCATCAGAGGTATAGCGCGGGATCTTTGCGCACGGAATGACTTACCACTGCAGCTGCATGAGATCACCGAAATTAAACAACAAATAGATGAAGCCTGGCCGGTGTTGTTGGCTTCATCATCTGCATGTGCGCGTTATGTCACGCGCGTTATTCGCGATATTGATATGCGCCAATCAACGCCTATATGGATGTCGGAACGTTTACGCAGAAGTGGCGTGCGATCGATCAACCCAGCTGTTGATGTTACCAACTACGTGATGTTGGAATTAGGCCAACCCATGCATGCCTTCGACCTGGATAAAATTCAAGGCCAAATTCAAGTGCGCCTGGCAGGCGAGGGTGAAAAGATAACACTGCTTGATGGTCGCGAAGTCACGTTAACCGCACAAACCACTGTTATTGCAGACAACAGCGGTGCTATTGGTATTGCGGGCATTATGGGTGGCTTGAGTACCGCTGTGGATGAGAACACAAGCAACATTGTGTTTGAATCAGCGTTGTTTTTACCCGAACAAATTGCCGGTAAGCCAAGGCTTTATGCATCGCACAGTGAATCGTCACATCGGTTCGAGCGAGGTGTTGATCCTGCCTTACAACGCGATGCCATGGAATACGCCACAGGCTTACTGATTAACATGGCCGGTGGCAAACCCGGCCCTGTGCGTGACTGGCAAGATGCACCACGCATTCCAAAAGGGGAGCCCGTAACGGTTCGTCGCAGCCGCATGCACAGAATTTTAGGTGTGGCACTGCCCGACGAATTAGCCACACGTGTGTTCACACGCCTAGGCATAGCGTTCGACGAAACAGCTGAAGGTTGGGTTACCACACCACCCAGCTACCGCTACGATTTACGCATCGAAGAAGACTTCATTGAAGAGGTTGGTCGTGTACACGGTTTCGATCAACTGCCGCGCACATACCCTGCGCACAGCGCAACCTTCAGACCCGTGGCAGAAACCCGGGTGCCTACCATTGAGGTAAAGAAGCACTTGGCAGCGCAGGGTTACCAAGAAGTGGTGACGTATAGTTTTGTTGAAGCCGAGCAGCTCAAAACGCTACGACCCGACATGGAAGCCCTGCCGTTGGCTAACCCCATTTCGGCCGATTTATCGGTGATGCGAACCACGCTGGTTAGCGGCTTGATCGACACCATGCGCCGTAACCACAGCCGCCAACAAGGTGCTTTGCGCATCTTCGAAACCGGCCTGCGTTTCTTGCCAGCGCTGAACACCGGCGCCTTAGGGTTGGACAGTCATATATTGCCAAACCACGGTTATGACATTCAAATTGACGACAAATTAGTGCAGCAAACCATGCTGGCCGGTTTGGTGGTGGGCCGCTATTCGCCCGAGAACTGGAACGCCGACGATCGCGAAGCCGACTTTTACGATGTAAAGGCCGATCTGGAAGCCTTGTTCCAGCGCGCCAACGGCGCTACGCTTAGCTTTGAGACGAGCGATCTGGCCATGTTGCACCCCGGACAGCGTACAGCCATTAAATGTGACGGAGTACGCGTGGGATACCTCGGAAAACTGAACCCCGAAGTTCAGAAATCGCTGGATGTGTCGCAAAGCCCTATAGTGTTTGAAATTTCGCTGGAAGCGGTTTGTTCGGCGAAAGTTCCACAGGTGGCGCCACTATCACGTCAGCCAAGCGTACGCAGAGACATCGCCCTGCTGGTTGACGAAGCAGTGACACATCAGGCTTTATTGGCCAGCGTGGAGCAACATGCACCCGATTGGCTACGGGATGTCGTAACATTTGACGTCTATCGTGGTGAAAAAATCGAAAATGGCAAGAAAAGCATTGCGTTAGGGTTGATTCTGCAAGACTTTTCGCGCACTCTAGAGGAAGCCGAGGTAGAAGAGGCTGTGGCCAAGTTAGTGAATGCCACAACCAAGGATCTCGGTGCTGTACTAAGGGTTTGATATGGCACTTACCAAAGCGGCAATGGCAGAGATGTTGTTCGATGAACTAGGGCTCAACAAGCGTGAGGCCAAAGAGTTCGTGGAGCAGTTTTTCGAAGAAGTGAGAATCGCGCTCGAAGCCGGGCACGATGTAAAGCTTTCTGGGTTCGGTAATTTTGTTCTAAGAAACAAAAGCGAGCGCCCAGGCCGAAACCCGAAAACCGGAGAAGAAATTCCGATTTCGGCACGCCGTGTGGTAACTTTCAGACCGGGTCAGAAACTCAAGACACGCGTGGAAGCTTATGCTGGAAATCAGCAACAATAACGAACTCCCAACGATACCCAACAAGCGCTACTTCACTATTGGTGAAGTCAGTGAGCTGTGCGAGGTAAAGCCACATGTACTGCGCTACTGGGAACAAGAATTCCCCGACCTAAAGCCGGTTAAGCGCCGTGGTAACCGACGTTACTACCAACGCCATGACGTTGTGCTTATTCGTCAAATACGCGGGCTGTTGTATCAGGAAGGCTATACCATTGGTGGTGCACGGCAACACCTCGCAGGCGATGAAGTACGTGATGATAATGCGCAGTCTCAGCAAATGATGCGTCAGTTGCGTACCGAGCTTGAGGATGTGTTGCGGATATTGCGCACGCCTTAGCCAGCGGCTTGGGTTTGCTTAGGGCGAAACTCATCAGCCTAAGCCAGCTTGATTGGCAATTCATGTGATTGAACCCGTTGTATCGTTCGCATAGTACTGCGCCTTTAAGGGCGGTGAGAAATACGGCGATAATTCCAAGGCCACAGAACCACCGCGCCTATCGTATACAAATAATTTAAAAGCCGAGATCGTAATACTGTGCGATCAGTGAAGATTGAGCGTTCGGCTCAGATTGCACTGAAGCATAAGATCAATGCCAATCTTGTTCTCATTGGTGCGTGC
>CALDTX010000244.1 GCA_937923565.1 uncultured Granulosicoccaceae bacterium
GTGCCAACTGAACTTGCAGGTGTTGATGCGAACATTCTTGACCCACGCAACACCTATGCGCAAGCAGCTGAGTGGGAAACAAAAGCTGCCAAACTGGCTAAGCTTTTCGTTGATAACTTTGCTCAATACACCGATACAGCAAGTGGTAAAGCACTGGTTAGTGCCGGACCAATTCTTTAAGATTTAACTTTTCTACTGGCCGGGCAGTTGCCCTTGAATGGCCTTTAAGCTGGCTTGTAACCTCAGTTCATCCTGTGATGCTGGGGTTACATAGCCAAGCGCCAGCTTTAACTGACTCTCAGCTCTTCCCACCTCATTAAATGCAGCAAAGTAGTAAGCCAGCGACTCATGACTTGCAGCCTGATCCCCTAAGCGTTGTTGAAAGTTTGCCAATTGACGCCACGCGCGTGGATTAGGTGTGTTGGTAGCCCGAAAGTAATTATTAACAGTTTCTACGGCCTGCGTAATTTTGCTTTGTCGGGTTTGCAAATCGAGCAAGCGTTCAACGATTGAATAGCGTCCGGGGTAGGCAGCCATTAGCAGTTCGAGCAAATCCTGACTGGCATCAAGCTTACCTTGCCTTGCCAATGTGTCGGCGCGGATAATTTTTGCCATGGGGTGAGCAGGCGTCAGTTTTTCGAGCTTGTCCAAATAAAAGCTGGCCAGATCAGTTCTATTGGCTTGCTCGTGGATTAATGCCAAGCCATAGGTGTTACCCGCATTGGGGTTAGTTTTATGTTGGGCTTTAAAGTTACTGAGTAGTTGCGACCTTGAATCACTGGTAATGACAGCAAGACGCGCCTTGATCATTTGAAAATCGTTTTGTGGAGCAAGTTTGACGGGTTTTTTAGAGTTGGCCCGATCGGTTGCTTCCGCAATACGGTTGTTATCCAGCGGGTGGGTTCGGAGGTATTGCAGCTGGCCAGCAGATGTATTCAGGCTGTTCTTTCTGCGCAGAATAGCAAAAGACTGCGCCATGGCTTTTGGGTCGTATTGAGCATTAGCCAAAATTTCAATACCGATACGATCGGCTTCAATTTCATTGCTACGGGTAAAATTAATGGCCGATTGTTGATTGGCTGCCAACCCGGCTGCAAGGGCTGCTTGGCCGGCTTCTGCCGACGCCTGTCCAATGAGAATGGCTGCAAGAATAGTGGCGGCAGTGCGCATTGAATAGCTGTTGCCTAGTGCGAATGCGCGTGCATGATGACGCTGGGTAACATGAGCCACCTCGTGAGCGATTACGCCGGCAAGTTGCTCTTCAAGTTGCATGGCCTGAATAAGGCCCATATTGATGCCAACGTAACCCCCGGGAATTGCGAAAGCGTTGATTTGCTCGTCGTTGATAACGAAGAAACTGAAAGCCTGATTTGCGGTTTTGCCAGACGCCATTGCCAGCTGGGCGCCCAGGGACTGGATATATTCTTCTACCTGCACATCACGTATCAATGGCATGGTTGCGCGAATTTGCCGCATGAATTGTGCACCGAGCAGCTTTTCCTCGATAGGGGAAAGGGCTGAGTCGGCGGGTTCGCCCATGTTTGGCAGATTTTGCTGGGCATTGGCCGATGGCCAAACCGTGCTAATTACCAGAAACAGTGTGACAGCCAGTAGCGATACCAGCGCGCTGGAGCGTCTTTTTTCAAAGCGCATAGTCCGAAATTTGGATGTTCCTAGCAACATAAGTTCAATATAATGCAATTCATCATTTGGGCGATGAATCCTTTGCTTGCAGTGTAGCAAGACCAACCTGCTCAGTTCGTGCCAAATTGCTGCCATAAGCGTGATAAACCTAGCGTCACAGCACACTTCTTCGTATGGCACACCCGCAAGTGAATTGTTTCGTTATACTCACCACTGTAGGGGCAAGACACAATCTGGCTCACCAGTGAATCGATGTTACGCACTTCACATCATGACGTGCGGTTAAAGCGGAAAACCCACCCCGCTACCTCAACTCGATTGCGTTGCTGGTTTGCCACCTCTTCAACATTCAGGGCAGCTCATCCGATATTTCGGCTGAATTGCCACCAACCAATATTTTGCAATGATCGCAGCTGTGCTTGATCGCAGTGGCGACGTTAAGTGATTACGAGGATAACAGGTGGAACTATCAGGTGGTGAAGTGCTTATGGAAGCACTTAAAGAAGAAGGCGTTGAAATGGTGTTCGGCTACCCGGGCGGCGCGGTTTTGCATATTTATGATGCGCTCTATCAGCAGAATTCAGTCAAGCATATTCTAGTCCGGCACGAGCAGGCAGCTACCCATGCAGCCGATGGCTACGCACGAGCAACGGGTAAGCCAGGTGTGGTTTTGGTGACGTCCGGCCCCGGTGCAACTAATGCGGTTACCGGTATTGCCACAGCATTCATGGATTCGGTGCCTATGGTTGTTATTTCCGGACAAGTGCAAAGCCGGTTTATCGGCAGTGATGCATTTCAAGAGGTTGATTGTGTTGGTATTACACGGCCTTGTGTTAAACACAATTTTTTAGTGGACTCGCTGGAAAATCTGGCCAGCACCATCAAGCAAGCGTTTTATGTGGCCTCTACCGGTCGGCCAGGCCCGGTTGTTATTGATATACCAAAAGATTTCACAACGCCGGGTATCACGGTTCCATTTAGCTATCCGAAAGAAGTTGAAATGCGTTCCTACAGCCCCCCAACCCAAGGGCATCCTGGGCAAATTCGCAAAGCGGTCGATATTATTTTGTCGGCAAAGCGTCCAATGGTTTACTCCGGTGGTGGTGTTGTTTTGGGTAACGCGTCGGAACAGCTGCGCACGTTTGTGAAGTCTCTTGGCTATCCGATTACGCAAACGCTTATGGGCTTGGGCGCTTACCCGGCCTCCGACAAATTGAATCTTGGCATGTTGGGTATGCACGGCACCTATGAGGCAAACATGGCAATGCATGAGTGCGATGTTCTCATTGCCATTGGTGCACGCTTCGACGACCGGGTTACCGGTGAAGTTGATAGTTTCTGTCCGCATGCAAAAATTGTCCATGTCGATATTGACCCGGCATCTATTTCCAAAAACGTTGCGGTCGATGTGCCCATTGTTGGCAATGTTTCTCAAGTATTGGAAGCCATGTCTGAGCAAATCAGCGCTACAGAGAAGCGTGCAGATCCTGCCGACCTTGCAGACTGGTGGGCGCAAATTAAAGGCTGGGCTTCAGGCAATTGTATGGACTACGAAGCCAGTACCACAGAAATTAAACCGCAGTCAGTTGTCGAGGCTTTGTGGCGGGTAACCAACGGTGATGCCTATATCACCTCCGATGTTGGCCAACACCAAATGTGGGCAGCGCAGTACTACGGCTTCGACAAGCCGAACCGTTGGATCAATTCTGGTGGTCTTGGCACGATGGGTTTTGGTTTGCCAGCAGCGCTTGGCGTGCAGTTAGCTTTCCCTGATGAAATCGTGGCGTGTGTTACGGGTGAAGCCAGTATCCAGATGTGTATTCAGGAGCTTTCAACCTGCATGCAGTATGGTACGCCGATTAAAATCATTAACCTGAATAATCGCTACATGGGCATGGTGCGCCAATGGCAGGAATTTAGTTACGAGAAGCGTTATTCGCATTCTTACATGGATGCCTTACCCGATTTCGTCAAGCTCACAGAAAGCTACGGTCATGTAGGTATGCATATCGAAAATCCGGCGGATGTTGAAGGTGCTTTGAAAGAAGCCTTCGCATTAAAAGACCGACTGGTATTCATGAATTTTGTTACCGATCAAACCGAGAATGTTTACCCAATGATCGAAGCGGGTAAAGGGCATCATGAAATGCGATTAAACCCCGCTCGGGAGTTAGCGTAATGCGGCACGTTATATCTATATTGTTGGAAAACGAGTCGGGTGCGTTGTCGCGGGTGGCTGGTTTGTTCAGTGCGCGTGGCTATAATATTGAGTCTTTAACGGTTGCGCCAACCGATGACTCAACCTTGTCCAGAATGACGATAGTTACCTCTGGTACCGATGCTGTCATCGAGCAGATCATAAAACAGCTTAATAAGTTGGTTTCGGTGGCCAAGCTCAGCGACTTATCTGAAATTGATTTCATCGAACGTGAAATCATGTTGATAAAAGTGCGGGCAGTCGACCAAGGTAGAGAAGAAGTAAAGCGTCTAACGGATATTTTTCGTGGTCGTATTTTGGATGTCACTGACTCCAGTTATGTCATTGAAGTGACAGGAGATGACTACAAGCTTCGCGCTTTCGTCGATGCTCTTGGCGCTGATAACATCCTCGAAGTGGCCAGATCCGGGGCAACCGGCATTGGCCGGGGCGAAAAATCACTGAAAGTCTAAGGCACCCTGTTTCTAAGAAGCAGGCGGTTTGAGTAAAGGGCTGTTACCATGTTATTTCTGGTGCAGCCCTTTTTTTGTTTAAACTTGCTTGAAAGGCTTCGCAGCATAAAAGAGACCGACATTCATGAATGAACCCAATGCGCTGCCGCCGCAAAGGCAACGTGGTCGCGGTATTTATTTACTGCCAAATTTGTTCACCACCAGCGCGCTTCTGGCTGGATTTTACTCACTAATCGCCGCCCACAACGGGCAGTTCGAGTCAGCCGCCATATCTATCATTGTGGCCATGGTGCTCGATGGATTCGACGGGCGCGTTGCGCGCATGACCAACACCACCACCGCTTTTGGCGCTGAATATGACAGCATGGCCGATATGGTTTCGTTTGGCGCAGCACCTGCTTTTCTAATGTACGCGTGGTCGCTGTCCAGTTTGCCAGCTGCCGAGTATGGGCAGCTCGGCTGGGTCGTGTGCTTTGTCTATTGTGGCTGTTGTGGTTTGCGTCTGGCCAGATTCAATGTGCAGGTAGGCGTGGCCGATAAACGGTTCTTTCAGGGTTTGGCCTGCCCGTCGGCTGCAGCTGTGCTGGCCAGTTTTGTTTGGGTTAGCGAAGAAATGGGCCGCACGGGTGAGCAACTGATCATTCTGTCTTTTTTGCTGACGCTGTTTTGTGGTTTATTAATGGTGAGTACTTTTATGTACTACAGCTTTAAAGACTTAGGCGAAAGCCGTAAAGTGCCTTTTGCCATGCTGTTGGGTTTATTGCTGTTGCTGGTAACAACAGCTGTGGATCCTCCAAAAATGATACTGATTGCCTCAGTGCTATACGCTTCAGCTGGTCCGTCTTATGCGTTATTTCGGTGGGTTAGGAAACGCAGTCGTCGTAATCAATCGATATAAATAGTAGACGAGCATGCCGTATACCGAACGTCAATTGCATTGCCTTAACCACATGGGCATAACGCCCTGGGTCAACCGGCAAACCGTGGTTGCACAGGCAGCGTCGCAAGCAATTGCGGTAGAGCCGACGCCGGTAGTCGCGCCGGCAGCGACACCAACCGCAAAACCAACCGCAAAACCATCTACGGAAATTAAACCGGCTCCATTGGCTGTAAGCGCTGCATCCCCACTGCCGGTGGATGTGGAACCTGTTAGTGTGCCAAATTTTATTGACTACCCGTTGGTGGCCATGCCTTTTAGAGGGGCGCAGCATGTTCAGCTAGGTAAAGCCCATTCACCGCTACTTATTTTGGTAGAAGCCTGTGCGCTTGAACAAGCACAGTATCCGTTTGAGGCTGCTGATGCAAAAATGTTTGATGACATGTTGCGTGCAATCGCTTGGCAACGACAACATGTGTGCCTGGCATTATTGGCACACCGCGACGCGTTGCTGCGGGCGAATGATGCATCGCTTGCACCACAATCCGATTCGGTTGGCTTACCGGGAGCGGTTGTGAAAGATGTTATGAGCAAGCCACGCGATGCCGTATTGTTGTTTTCTCAGGATGTGCCTGTTGGCAGTAATATAGACGACCTGCGTGTTGAAGTCAGTGGTATCACAACGCCTATATGGCGACTTCCGCATCCTGCTTTGCTTAGGCGTGAGCCAACACTGAAACGATTGGCGTGGACGGTATTAAAAGCTGCACGAGCAGCTATTCAACCCGTATAGGTTGTATTTTTGTCTGCTTCTCTAGAACAACAACCGCAAGCCAGCGTTATGAGAGCGTCTGACTTAACTGAAGTTATTGAAGTGGAATTACGGAACTACCCATTTCCGTGGACTGAAGGCATTTTCCACGACTGTGTAAAGGCCGGCTACACCTGTCAGGTTCTGCGTTTAGAGGGTGTCGTTATTGGCTATGCCGTATTGCAAGTTGCGGCTGATGAAGCGCACTTACTGAATATTTGCATCGACAAGGCGTTTAACCGAAAAGGATATGCCAGAAGTTTGCTGGAAAAAATGTTGCTGTTAGCTAAAAGGCAGGGAGCACAGACGGTTTTTTTAGAAGTTCGGCCTTCAAACCCGCGAGCGATAACCATGTACGATCTGGCAGGCTTCAATGAAGTAGGCCTGCGTAAAAACTACTACGACACATACGGTGGAAGAGAAGATGCCATTGTGATGGCAAAAATACTATAGATTATGTTGAAGCTTAGCGTTATACGATTTCCGGTTGTATTTTCAGTGGTTTTGGCTTTTACGTTGATTGCAACTTGGGCGAACGCGCATGGGGTTGATGAAAATACCCGTGCATTTCTAGATGGGCATCAAGGTGTTCAGTTCATACCGTTTGTTTATATCGGTGCCAAGCATATGCTCACTGGGTATGATCATCTGCTGTTTTTATTCGGTGTGCTGTTTTTCTTATACCGCCTGCGAGATGTTTTTATACTGGTGTCATTGTTTACCATAGGGCATAGCATCACATTATTGTTTGGTGTGTTAGCCAACATTGGTGTAAACGCCTACCTTATCGATGCAGTTATCGGTTTCTCAGTTTTTTACAAAGCCTTTGATAACTTGGGTGGTCTGGAAAAACTGTTTAACTGGCGTCCTAATGTAAAACTGGTTGTTTTCTTGTTTGGTTTGATTCACGGATTCGGTTTAGCCACCAAGCTACAGGATTTTCATCTGCCTTCTGAGGGCTTGCTGACTAATTTGTTGGCATTTAATATCGGTGTCGAGATCGGCCAAATCAGCGCTTTGTTTTTTATCTTTATACTAATTAATGCCTGGCGTCACAGTGCATCCTTTATGCGTTTTTCAACGGTTGCAAATACCTTGTTAATGAGTGCTGGGATAACGCTAACCGCCTATCAACTATTGGGTTATTGGGTTTCATTATGAACGGTCAACCTCAAGCAGCAGTGAGCGGCAGAACGCTTTTTATAGCCACCTTGTTTGCGTTGGTACTAGCATTCTTTATCATCTTGCTATTTGTTTTACCTGCTGAGTTCAATAAAGATCTCACCGGTATCGGTGCAAAATTGGGACTAACCGAGTTAGCGCCGCATGATGATCATGATGATGCGCATTCCAACAATGAGGCTGCTATACCGGGGTCGGGTATTGGTTTTGGCGCTAATACTGAGTTTGAAAGTTTCGACATTGAAGTTCCCGCAAATGCAGGTGTTGAGTATAAATTCTCCATGAACCAATATGCTAAAATGGCGTACGAATGGAGTTCAGATGGTGCAGCATTGTATTTCGATTTGCACGGAGAGCCCAAAGGCGATACTGCCGACTATTATGAAAGCTACAGTAACGCAACCGTCACCGATATGAAGGGTAGCTTTACCGCTCCTTATGCGGGTTCACACGGATGGTATTGGAGAAACGAAACCCCCAATGCAGTCGCTGTTCGGTTGAAGGTCAAAGGGCAGTATGTAGTCACTGGATATAAATAGTTAGATTTTTATAAAAACATTATGTCAAACACTACACAACTAGAGGTTGCCCGAAGACGCACCTTCGCCATTATTTCCCACCCCGATGCGGGTAAAACCACGCTTACCGAAAAGCTATTGCTGTTTGGTGGTGCTATACAGCTTGCTGGAACCGTTAAAGGGCGTAAGGCTGCTCGGCATGCCACATCCGATTGGATGACCATGGAACAAGAGCGTGGCATTTCCGTTACCTCCAGTGTTATGCAATTCCCCTACAAAGATTGCATCGTTAATTTACTCGATACGCCGGGTCACGAAGATTTTTCGGAAGACACCTACCGCACACTAACCGCTGTCGATTCTGCATTAATGGTTATTGATGTTGCCAAAGGTGTAGAAACCCGAACTGAAAAACTGATGGACGTTTGTCGTTTGCGAACAACACCGGTAATGACGTTTATCAATAAGCTCGACAGAGAAGGCCGAGAGCCTATCGATTTAATGGACGAAGTTGAGAAAATGCTCAATATTCAATGCTCGCCGATAACTTGGCCGATTGGTATGGGTAAGCGTTTTAAAGGTGTTTATCATTTACACCGCGATACGGTACATTTTTATTCGCCAACCCATGGCGGCAAAGTGCAGGAAGGCGAGGTTGTTGAAGGGCTGGATAATCCTCAACTTGATGTCATTCTTGGTGATATGGCCGTTGAACTGCGCGAAGAAATAGAATTGGTGCGCGGTGCTTGTAATGCATTCGATAAAGAAGCTTATTTAGCTGGCGAACTTACGCCGGTATTTTTTGGCTCGGCAATAAACAACTTTGGTGTTGCGGAGCTACTTGACGATTTCGTAGCGCATGCGCCGGGCCCACAACCACGGGCAACGCTGACGCGTGAAGTGCAACCTACCGAGGCTGCGTTTACCGGCTTTGCGTTTAAAATTCAGGCCAACATGGATCCTCAACACCGCGACCGTGTGGCCTTTGTGCGCATCTGTTCGGGTCGTTATACTAAAGGAATGAAGGCGCATCATGTGCGACTGGGTAAAGATGTTCGGTTCAGCGATGCACTCACTTTTATGGCGGCCGACAGAGGCCACGTAGATGAAGCCTTTAGTGGCGATATCATCGGCATACACAATCACGGCACCATTCGTATCGGTGACACCTTCACCAGTAGCGAACCGTTGATTTTTACGGGTATCCCGAACTTTGCCCCGGAACTCTTTCGGCGTGCAGTCCTTAAAGACCCGCTAAAAATGAAAGCTTTGCAAAAAGGGCTGAGCCAATTATGTGAAGAAGGTGCTACTCAGCTGTTCAAGCCGCTGGTTAATAATGATTTGATCCTGGGAGCTGTTGGTATATTGCAATTTGAAGTGGTTGCGCAGCGTTTACGAGACGAATACAAAGTGGAGTGCCAGTTTGAAAATGTTGCTGTTAATCAGGCGCGTTGGATTAAATGCTCGGATGAAAAAATGCTCGCTGATTTCAGTAAAAAGCTCGACAGTAACCTGGCTGTAGATCATGCCGATGAACTCGTTTACTTAGCACCAACCCGCGTCAACTTAACCATGACGCAAGAGCGCTGGCCAGACGTCGAATTTTTAGCGACCAGGGAACAAGTGTTCAACTAAACCGCGTCTGTTGTGTTTACTCTGAGCCTATGACAGACTTACAAAAGGCGTTTTTGTGAATTTGTACGCGTTTTTCAGACATCATTAAGCGGCAGTTGTAAAAACTCCTCATTTTTTCACTAACGGATCAGGAATTATTAATGCGTAAGTTTCGAGTAGTACTTTTGGCATTAGCTGGTTTAATGTGCGTATCAGCGCATGCAGAAATAGCTGGAATGGCCAATGGCCGCAGCGCAAACACCGATCAGCAAGCGGGTTTAAGTGTTGAAGGCGGCGCAGCGTTTGGGGATATATCCTTTTTAGGTGTTAGGGTGAACTATAAAGTCACCGATGATATTGTTGTTTTTGGCGACCTTGGGCAAACCGATATTAATGGTGCCGATGGTTTTACTTTTGGCGGTGGCGCATACTATTTCTTCAGAGATATCGCGCTTTTAGAAAATACCGACTTCGCTGTTAAAGCGAGTCTGCATACCGGTTCACTCGATCGCGGTACCTATACAGTTGGTGGCCTAGTATTTGACTACGGCGATTCCACGTTGTCGGCAGTGAGCATTGAAGCCATCATCTCAGGCGATCAAATCGGTTCAACCAGCTTTGGCTGGTATGCTAATGCAGGTATCCATCGCATCGATCTGGATTATCGTGTAAACACCGAACCCGGTATTGGCGCTGGTATTTTTGGCGATTTAGCCTTTGGTCAGTTTTACGCTGGTTTCGATTTTATCGATGAAATTTCTCTGAATGCCGGTGTCAGATACTTCGTCAATTAAACATTAAGTAGCGGTGCTTGCAAATCACTTACACGGTTTGCAAGCGCAAACATTACTGGTAAATCAAATGTCCACGAAAACTGATGTCGTCATTGTAGGGGCCGGACCTGTTGGTTTGTTTCAGGTTTTCGAGCTTGGCCTACAAGGTTTATCAGCTCACATTATCGATGCTCTGCCACACGTGGGTGGACAATGTACAGAGCTTTATCCCGATAAACCCATTTACGACATCCCGGCGGTTCCCATATGCACAGGTTTGGAACTGGTTGAAAAACTGCAAGAGCAAATCGCACCCTTCGAACCGGTTGTGCATTTAGACCAAACAGTGAGTGCGTTGGAAAAACGCGGTGAACATGACTTTCTAGTGACCACGTCTTTAGGTCTTGAATTAGAGTGTAAGGCTGTTGTTATTGCTGCAGGTGCCGGCTCATTCACGCCTGTTCGGCTAAGAGTGGATGCAATTGATCAGTTCGAAGGTTCGCAATTGTTTTATCGCGTACGCGATCCAAAGCAACATGCTGATAAGCACGTAGTCTTGTTGGGTGGTGGAGATTCCGCGCTGGATTGGGCGTTGGCATTGGCCGATCAAGTTGCAAGTTTAACGGTTATCAATCGCACAGAACGGTTTCGCGCTGCCGAAGCATCGGTTGATAAACTCATGGAGCTGGAAGCACAGGGCAAAGTCAACGTGTTGTTTGGTGCAGTTAAAGCGTTTGAACAAACGGATGGGCAGTTAAGCGGTGTTGATTGTTTGCTGCGTGATGAGAACAAAACTACGATAAAACTTAAGGTTGATCACTTGTTGGTGTTCTTTGGGTTGTCGCCGAAGCTTGGTCCTGTTGAAGAGTTTGGCTTTGAACTTGAAAAGAATATGGTCACTGTCGATATGTCGACGTTCGAGACTTCGTTGCCAAGTGTATTTGCTATTGGCGATATCAATACCTATCCAGGTAAAAAGAAACTTATTCTTAGCGGGTTTCATGAAGCGGCACTAGCGGCTCACGAAATTAAGCGGCAATTTGAGCCCGATAAAAAACAATATACCCAGTACACCACCACCAGTCCCTTGTTGCAAAAACGTTTAGGGGTTGATGCGGAAAGTTCGTGAAACTTCAACAACTGCGTTGCATCGTTGCAATGCTCCAAAACAATTTAAACGTTTCTGAAACAGCGGCATCTCTGTACACGTCGCAGCCTGGCGTCAGCAAACAGATTCGACAGTTCGAAGACGAAATCGGCGTTGAAATATTTGAACGCAGTGGCAAGCAAATTGTTGCTGTTACCGATGCAGGCGAAAAAATTATGCGCATCGCCGAAAACATTCTCGCCAGTACCGAAGATATTAAAAACATAGGCCGCGAGTATAACGATCCTTACTCAGGCGATCTTCGTTTAGCAACCACACATACACAAGCTCGTTATATTTTACCTAAAATAATCGAGTCGTTTGGTAATCGATTTCCGCGTGTCAATATTCATTTGCATCAAGGTACGCCGGCGCAAATGTCGAGTATGGTTGATGCTGGTGAGGTCGATATGGTAATAGCCACAGAAGGGCAACATTACTACGGCGACTTAGTCATGATGCCGTGCTCTCGTTGGAATCGCGCTGTTATCGTCCCTGCAGATCATGCGTTATATAAGTTGAGTCAACTCGATGGGCTGACGCTAGAAGCTTTGGCAAGCTACCCGATAATCACTTATGTTTTTGGTTTTACCGGTCGGTCTCAATTAGATAATGCGTTTTATAAAGCCCGTCTTGAACCCAATGTTGTGTTAACAGCCGCCGATGCCGATGTTATTAAAACCTATGTGCGTTTGGGGCTAGGGGTAGGCATCATTGCGCATATGGCGTATGAGCCTGAACTTGATGGCGATTTACAAGCATTGGATGCATCGCACTTATTTGAAAGTAGCGTTACACACATTGGTATGCGTCGGCAACATAAACTGCGACCATTCATGTACGAGTTTATAAAGCAGTTCGCACCACATTTAGAACAACAGGTGGTAGAGCGAGCAGTTGCCGCAAAAACAAGAGTTGAATGCGATGCGGTTTTCAGCGAATTTGAATTACCCGTTTACTAATTAAGACGTTTTCAATGCAGTACTGCAAAGCGTTTGGCACCACCCACTAAGCCGTTTCGCATCGTTTACTTGAGCGCCCCAAAATATAGGTATCGTAAATACACCGGTCGTCGCCCATCATGGTTAAATTAAACAGTGTGGATCGCCAGTCTTTCGATTGTTTGGCTTTTCGGCTCATCAAGGGTGTAGCGTGAGGGTCTAACGCAACGAAGTCCGCTTCCTTTCCAATGCTAAAATTGCCAATGTAGGCATCTAAATCTAATGCTCGCGCACCGCCGAGCGTCGCTAAATAAAGTGACTGTTCAGGTTTTAGCGAATAGCCTTGTAACTGTTGAATCTTATACGCCTCGTTAATGGTTCGAAGCAGAGAAAAACTATCGCCGCCACCCACATCGGTACCCAGTCCAATGGGAACACCAGCTTTCATCGCCGCTCGCATGTCAAACAATCCACTGCCAATGAATAAATTGGATGTTGGGCAATGCGCCACAGCGGCTTTAGCAGCCGACAAGCGGTTCCATGCCTGGTTAGATAAATGAATAGAGTGAGCGAAAACCGAACGTTTGCGAACTAAACCGAATTGTTCATAAACGGCCAGATAGTCTTGCTGACTTGGGAACAAAGAAGCTACCCAGTCGCATTCATCAGCGCTCTCAGCTAAATGCGTGTGCAAATGCACACCGGGGTTTTCGTCTAACAGTTTGCCTGCGGAAGCTAATTGTGCGTCTGTGCTGGTGGGTGCGAATCGGGGTGTAACGGCATAGCCCAGTCTGTCTTTGTTATGCCATTGCTTAATCAGCGCTTGTGAATCCTTATACCCGGATTCCACCGTATCGCGCAGAGCATCGGGTGCATTCCGATCCATCATGACTTTGCCGCAGATCATTCTTAACTGACGACTCTTGGCTTGATCAAAAAACGCATTAACTGATTGTTTGTGTACGGTCCCGAAAACCAGCGCGCTGGTTGTGCCGTTTCTTAAGAGCTCATCGATAAAAAATTTAGCGGTGTCTACGCTTGTAGATTCTTCGGCAAAGGCCATTTCGGCAGGGAAGGTATAGGTTTCCAGCCATTCCAAAAGCTGAGTACCGTAGGAAGCAATGATGTCCACTTGAGGATAATGAATATGCGTATCAACAAAGCCCGGTACCAATAATTTACCTTGCAAATTAACTAAATCGACGCCGTTTGGGAGCACGCTTTCTGAAAAATGACCCAGTGCACTGATATGCCCATTCTCAACAAGCAGTAAGGCATCATCGTAATATTCGATGGCATCTTCACCCGCCACTTCGGGCTCATCGAGGCAGTGCAGTACGCTGCCTCGATAAGCGATCGCGCTGCTTGTCATGTCTATGCTCCAAGTCGAATCATCATTGGATTGTAGCCAAAACTGGGTGCAAACAGCTATTTTGATTGCGTCGATTAGTCAGGGTAAAATACGCGCTTATTAGCCAAATTTTCACTTATGGCTAACAGTCAGCAAAATTACAGTTCGATTGACACGATGACATCATCTCAGCCGATCGCGCAGCTGAGTCAAACTAGCAAAACTTTTCCTGGCGTGCTGGCAAACGACGCTGTCGATTTAACTGTGCACGCTGGAAAAATACATGCCTTACTTGGTGAGAATGGCGCTGGCAAAATTACCTTGGTTAATGTGGCAGGGAAAACCAGTGGTCATCAACAGCCCGGCTGCTGCGCACGAATTAGGTATTGCGTTGGTGTTCCGACATTTTTCTTTGTTTGAACCGTTAAGCGTGTGGGAAAATATCGAAATTGTTCGTTGTTTGTTGCAATCACCAAAGCTTCTGATCATGGATGAACCCACTTCGGTTCTTACACCACAAGAAGTTTACGAACTCTTTGTAACCTTAAAACGTTTAGCAAAAGAAGGCATGGCTACATTTAATGGCTATCTGGCACCGCTGATCGCCCTGGCACTGGTGGTTTTTGCCAGTTGGCAGCCAGGTAGGCTTCTTTTTGGTGCGTATTTATTTGGTGGCATCAGTATCATACAATTGCATGCACAAGCGATTGGATTTAATGTGCCTTCACAGCTGATGTCAATGCTACCCTATGCGGCAACGATCCTGGTTCTCGTTCTTATTTCGAGAGACCGAGGCAGAATTAGGCGTAATGCGTTAAACGAGCCGGTAAGCTCAAAAAAGTATCGGAGAATTTAAATGTTAGTTTCAACCAGACTTAAAGCTGGGATTTTAACTGCATGCCTGACGGCTTTATCATCTGGCGCAGTCGCTGCCGACGCCGTCAAGGTTGGATTCGTCTACGTGGGCCCAGTGGGTGATCACGGATGGACATACCGCCACGATATTGGGCGACTAGCTGTTGAAGAAGAGTTTGGCGATGCGGTTGAAACTACTTTTGTTGAAAGTGTAGCGGAAGGTGCTGATGCCGAACGTGTTATCAGAAAGCTGGCAAGCTCTGGCCACGACCTCATCTTCACGACATCGTTTGGCTATATGGACCCTACGTTCAAAGTAGCGCGCGATTTTCCAAACGTAAAATTTGAACACGCAACTGGCTATAAGCGTAGCGATAATTTATCGACGTACTCAGCTCGTTTTTATGAAGGCCGCGCTGTTCTTGGCACTATTGCTGGTATGCTCACGAAGTCGAATATCATTGGTTACATCGGCTCGTTTCCGATTCCTGAGGTGGTTCGTGGTATTAACGCATTCACGATCGCCATGCGTAAAGTAAATCCCGATGCGGAAGTTCGTGTGGTTTGGGTCAATAGCCGCTACGAACCAGTCAAAGACGGTGATGCTGCAAAAACACTGATCGATCAGGGCGCTGATATCATCACTCAACATACTGACTCACCGGCTCCATTGCGGGTTGCTCAAGAAAGAGGCGTGGCGGGCTTTGGTCAGGCATCTGATATGTCGCAATTTGCTCCGGATGCTCAACTCACATCAATAATTGATGATTGGAACCAGTACTATATAGATCGAACTCAGGCTGTTATCGACGGTACTTGGGAATCTCAGGATGTATGGTACGGTATCAAAGAAGGCATGATTGGTTTTCCGGATTATGGCCCATCAGTGCCGGATGATGTTAAGGCTGCGGCCGTTATCGTAAAAGAAGGTATCGTTGACGGTTCATTACATGCATTTCAAGGCCCGATCAAAAACCAAGCTGGCGAGATCGTTGTTGAAGCAGGAGAAATTTTATCCGACGAAGTGCTGTTACGTATGGACTACTACGTAGAAGGTGTTCAAGGCTCCTTGCCTAAATAAGTTCGTATTTTAATCGAATAGGGTTGTTGGTAATTGGCAACACCTTCTTGGTGTAGCCCATTGACAAACGCTTAGCGGCTGGCTTTACTCATATAGTACCTTCAACTTAACTGTTTAAAGAGCTATCCAAGCTGGGTAAACCCACCAGAACTTTTTAGCAGCCGCTGTATTAGTCATTTATGGTCAAACAAACAAACTCACCCAACAGTAAATACTATGTGTGGCGTCCTCAGCCGATTATTGCGGTCAAAGTCATTGGTGTTGCCATGTACCGAGGGCGCTTACTGGCTGCTGAAATCTATAATGATGCTGGGAAGCTTAAAGGTGTTCGGCCTTTAGGCGGTCATATAGAATTTGGAGAAACCAGAGAAGCAGCACTGAGGCGAGAATTCAGAGAAGAGTTGGATACCGAAATAGAGATTACCGGCAGTTGGCGTATGTTTGAAAACCTCTACGAACATGAGCAACACGTAGGGCATGAATATATTTTGAGTGTTGGTGTCGGTTTTGCCAATCGCACACTGTATAAAGAAGACACCGTTGCGTTCTCTGAAGACAGCGGCCAAGAGGTGCGAGCTCGCTGGGTGCCTGTCAGTGATCTTAAACAAGGCGTAGTGGCTTTGTTTCCGCCAAAACTTATTGACTATCTGTGAAGCTGTTATGACCCAAACACCACCGGATCCAAGAAACGTTATTATTCTGTTAAGCAACTTTCAGCAAAACTCGTTTGTCGAACGATACGGGGGCTTATATGAGCATTCACCGTGGATCGCCGAGGCGGCGTGGTTACATTTAAATAGCGTATCGCAATGTACATTAACTGAACTGGCTACTGAGCTAAAGTCGGCCGTGGAAACAGCAGAGCAGAGCAGCAAGCTATCGCTAATTCGCGCGCACCCGGATCTGGTGGGTAAGGCTGCCGTGCAAGGCGAACTTACTGAAGAGTCCACAACCGAGCAAGCCAGTGCCCGCCTGGATCAATGCACCCCGGAAGAATTCCAGCGCTTTAATGAACTCAATAGTGCTTATAAAGAAAAGTTTGGTTTTCCGTTTGTTATGGCTGTACGAAAAAGTAACCGGGTAGAGATTTTAAAGGCGTTCAGCACGCGCTTGGATAACACGGCTGAAGATGAGTTTCGAGCGGCTATTGATAATATTCACGATATTGCATGGATGCGTTTGTTGGCTTTAGAACTGCCTGAATAAACTTCACGAAAAAACGTTATTAGTGCGCTGAAACCATAATCTGTGTTTCAGTGCTCAGTAACAGCTTGACTTAAAGTTGGGTTTAAGTGCCACACTGTATCTGTCCAATCCGGGCTTTTATATGAGAGCAGCTAATGGCACTAATTAATCGTCGAAGCAGTATTGCTGGAGTTGCCATCGGCTCAGCATTGTGTCTGGTCTGTGGCCTACCATTTATCGCCGCGCTACTGGGTATCAGTGGATTATCCATCGGTGCGGCATTGTCTAATCTTCCGCTGAGTATAAAACTACTGATACCTATTGGCAGTGTACTTATCTTACTTGTAGTGGCTTTCTTCATGATACGAAAGCGCTCGCAGCCTATAGCATCTAAAGCGCCAAGCCAGTGAACATTGGTGATATAGCCGAGCGGCTTAATATACCTGCGTCCACCATTCG
>CALDTX010000245.1 GCA_937923565.1 uncultured Granulosicoccaceae bacterium
GATGTTTTAGGCTCGGAACCTCATACTGAAGTGTTTAAGTACGATGTTGAAATTGACGAGGATGCCAACGAAGTTATTGCTAAGAACATTAAGTTTTATCAGCCACAAGCGTCGAAGTCGGCTGAGGGTGGCATTAAAACCGAATACATTTATCGCGTACCGGCTCCTATGGTTGCGGTTTTATATAAAACCTGCCCGCCCAAACCCGAATCGCTGGATGTCATTACCTTATTTGTACAACCACTCGACGAAGAAACCTGTGATGTTTGGCCGTGGATGGCCTTGTACGACGACACCAGCACAATGGCAGAACTTATCCAATTCCAGCAATTGATTTTCCTACAAGACAGATCCATCCTGGAAAATCAGATGCCCCGAAAACTACCGATTGATCCGGGCCATGAAATACCCACAAAAGCGGACTTAACGTCCATTGCTTATCGGCGTTGGTTAAAAAAACGCGGTGCCTATTACGGGGCACTTGAGAACACCTGATGGCATTCACGCTCTACAACTACGTGCTTTCCGGAAACTGTTATAAGGTTCGCTTACTGGCCAGCCTATTAAGCGTTAACTACGATACCGTGGCGATCGATTTCCATCCGGGAAAAGAACATAAATCGGAAGCACTGTTAAAACTGAACCCAGCAGGTACGCTGCCCATTTTGCTTAGCGAAAATTGTGTGCTAACCGAAACATCGGCAATGCTGGTTTGGCTAGCCGCAAAATACGATGCATCCAATACTTGGTGGCCTACTGATAACGCAACAGAAACAGCCAGTGTTGTGCAATGGCTAAGCTTTGCTTCACGCTTAAGTGCAACCGTTGGTGAGCTGCGCCTGCATAGTATGCTCAATAAGAATATCGATGTGCAAAACAAAGCACGTGGTTCACTGGCCGCTTTACGCGAACTGGAAAGCCGGCTGGCAGAGCAACACATTAATGGGTGCCCATGGCTGTGTACGCAAAACCCCACGGTTGCGGATATTGCGTGTTTTGCATACACGGCGTTAAGCCCGGATGCCGGCATTGAGCATGACGACTTCCCGTCGATTCGTAACTGGCTTATCGCGGTAAGATCGTTAGAGAACTTTTTAACGATGCCCGGTATTCACGAACTGCACGGGCAACGAGATGCAAACGGTGACAAAGCATGACTACCACACTGTTTACATCATGCGACGCGGTGGTCACCTGTGATAACGCCGGCACCGTACATCGCAATGTCGATATGTTGGTCACTGATCATCAAATTAGCATTATTGCTAATCATATTGCCGCAAGCGAACTACCACCGAATACCGAAATTATTGAGGCCAGCGGCCACTTTATTTATCCGGGGCTGATCAATACACACCATCATTTTTTTCAATGTTTTGTGCGCAACCATGCACACCTGGACTGGACAAAATATTCCGTTATCGAATGGCTGGATCTTATCTACCCACTGTTTGCCAAACTCGATGAAGACTGTTTCTATCATTCCTCGGTTGCAGCCATGGGCGAACTTATAAAACATGGTTGCACAACCGCTTTTGATCACCAGTACAATTTCCCCAAACACGCAGGCAAGCAACTGATAGACCGACAGTTTGATGCAGCGGAAATATTGGGCATGCGCTTTCATGCAGGACGCGGCGGTAACACGCTGCCAAAGTCTGAAGGCAGCACCATTCCGGATGAAATGTGTGAAACCACCGATGAATTTATTAATGATTGCGAACGTCTGATCGACACCTACCACGATGCAAGCCCGTTTAGCATGCGCCGAGTGGCAGTAGCGCCGTGTCAGCCTGTTAACTCATACATTGAAACTTTTAAAGAATCCATAGCACTAGCCCGCGACAAACAGGTGTTGCTACACAGTCATGTGGGTGAAGGTGAAAGTGAGGTGATCAAACAGCGCACCGGTATGCGTACCGTCGACTGGTGTGAAGACATTGGCTTTGTTGGTAAGGATGTTTGGTTGGCACATTGTTGGGAGCTGAATGCAACTGAAATTGAGCAATTGGCCCGAACACAAACCGGTGTGTCGCACTGCCCAGAACCTGTCTATCTGGTTGGCGCAGAAGTTACACCCATACCAGAAATGCAATCGGCTGGGGTTCGCATTGGTCTTGGCGTTGATGGCGCGGCCTCAAACGATAATTCAAACCTAATGCACTGTATCCACAGCGCTTACATGCTACAGGCACTGGTTGCTGCAACGCATAACTACCCCGTACCCGATCCCAAAACATTCCTACACTACGCCACTCGTGGCGGTGCCGATCTACTGCACCGGCCAGAGCTTGGTGAACTCGGCGAAGGTAAAGCTGCCGATCTTTTTATGCTTGATACCCGAAAAATGGAATACATTGGTGCTTTGCACGATCCGCAAAGCCTGATTACAAAACTGGGAATCTCAAGCGACGTTGATCTCACCATGATCAACGGACGCATCGTATGGCGTAACGGTGAATTTCCAGGATTGGATGAACACCAGATGGTGGCTAAAGCACAACAACATGTGCAGCGCGTGGTTTACAAACACTTATAACTTCACTGCCCGAAACTCGGGCCAAACTTTAACTCCGGAGCTTACAAACTCAATGAAAAGCGTATCAAAAACCCTAGCAAGCATGGCCGTCGCCGGTTTGCTATTTAACACAGCCGTTAGCGCAGAACCACTCGAAATTGGCCTGCTAACCCCTTCACCGATTGCCGATGTTGGCTGGTCTAAAGCATTGGTTGATGGTGTAGAGGCAGTAAAAGCCAAATACGGCGATGATGTTAACGTGAATATCATCGAAAACATTCAGGAAGGGCCCGATGCCGATCGCATCATGAATAAAATGGTGGGTGATGGTAATAAATTTTTAGTGCTTGGCTCATTCGGTTTCATGAATGCCGGACTAAAACTTGCCAAAAGAAACCCTGACAGAACGTTCATACACGCATCTGGTTATAAGACTGCTAAGAATTTCTCCCCGTTTACAGCCAAGTATTACGAAGGTGCGTATTTAATGGGTATGGCTGCAGCCGAGCTCACAAAAACAAAGAAGCTTGGTGTTGTTTCAGCCTTCGCGATTCCAGAATTAATTTCAACCATTAACGGCTTCACATTGGGTGCACGCAGCGTTGATCCGGAAATCACTGTAGATGTTATCTGGATTAACTCGTGGTTCGACCCAGCTAAAGCACAGGATTCTGCGAAGGCATTGCTTGCTGGTGGTGCCGACATTTTATTCTCTAACGCTCAGGATACGCCATCAGTTGTGACTGTTGGTGAAGAAGGCGGCGCTTATGTTTTTAACTTAAACGGTTCAATGAAAGACTATGCACCCACAAAATATTTGGGCGTTGTTAAAACTGATTGGGCTCCCTTCTTCGTAGCGTCTGTCGATGCACACCTGGCGGGTAACTTTGAAGGTCAAAACCAATGGCTTGGTATGAAAGACGATGTCGTCGTGGTTGAAGACTGGAACTCGGATATCAGCGAAGACATGATGGCAAGAATTAAAAGCACTGAAGCTGAGATCGCCTCAGGTGCAAAGCATGTTTATGATGGCCCGCTGGTTAATCAGGCAGGCGAAGAAGTAATTGCTGCGGGTCAAACGTTAGAAGACGGTGCAATCCTTGGTATGGATTGGCATGTAGAAGGTGTTAATTCGCCGCTTCCAAAGTAAAACCATTGGCAGCTACTTTGATCGCACCACAGGTGTAAAAGCCTGTGGTGCCTTGTAAGCAATCTATCCATCATGGCTTCAAGCAACACAACACCGTTACTATCGCTACGCAATATCACGAAGCTATACCCAACGGTTATCGCTAACGACAAAATAAACCTTGACGTTATGCCCAGTTCAATTCATGCCATTCTCGGCGAGAACGGTGCGGGCAAGTCTACCCTAATGAAACTGGCCTACGGTTTAATCGAAGCCGATGAAGGTGAGATTTTCTGGCAAGGCAAACCCGTCGATTTACGCAACACTGCCGCCGCCAGAAAACTGGGTATCGGCATGGTCTTTCAACACTTTTCTTTGTTTGAAACTTTGAGTGTTGTTGAAAATATTTCTTTAACGATGCCGGGCAGCCGCAAAGCATTATCTGCCAAAATTATTGAACTAGGCAAACGCTATAAGCTGGATGTAAATCCGGAAGCATCGGTGCATTCTCTGTCGGTAGGTGAACGTCAGCGCGTGGAAATTATTCGCTGCCTGTTGCAAGATCTTAAGCTCCTCATATTAGACGAGCCTACTTCCGTTCTGCCACCACAGCACATACGTTCCTTGTTTGATGCACTAAGAACACTTCGGGATAATAAAGTCGCCATACTGTACATTTCACATAAGCTCGAAGAAATTAGAGAGCTATGCGACACAGCGACCATTCTACGTGCAGGTAAAGTTACCGGCACCGTTAATCCAAACGAGAAAACCGCAAAAGAACTGGCAACGCTTATGATCGGACACGACGTGCCCAGCGTGGAAGCCAGACATACGCAACGAACCGGCAACGACCCACTGCTAACGTTGTCTTCAGTATCATTCGTTAATCACGACCCTTTCGGTACCAGTTTGCACAATATTAACCTGTCGGTACACAGCGGTGAAATTGTCGGCATCGCCGGTGTATCGGGTAACGGTCAACAGGAATTATGCCGGCTTATTTCCGGTGAACACATTGATAAACAATTAGCCGCTAACGCTATTGAAATGATGGGCAAGCCGGTAGCGCACTTAGGTGCTGCAGCAAGGCGACAACTGGGTTTTTCGTTCGTGCCCGAAGAGCGACTGGGTCGCGGCGCTGTGCCCCCTATGCCACTGGCAAAAAACGCTTTACTAACTGCATTTGAACACGGCATGCTGAACAAAGGCTTCTTGAAGAAAAAGGCCATAGAACAATACACCGAAAAATGTATTGAAGACTTTGACGTGCGCTGCGGTGGGCCAGACGCTACCGCCAACTCGTTATCCGGTGGCAATCTGCAAAAATACATTGTTGGTAGAGAACTGATGCTCGCGCCTAAATTGCTGTTCGTGTCTCAACCCACGTGGGGTGTCGATATTGGCGCTGCTACAGCTATTCGCCAACGCTTACTGGATTTACGCGAAGCCGGCATTGCAATACTGGTGGTTTCAGAAGAATTGGAAGAGCTGTTTGAAATTACCGACCGTATGCACGTAATCAACAGTGGCACCTTGTCACCGTCTTTGGTTACAGCGCAGCTTACGCCTAATGATATCGGCGAATACATGATCGGTAATCAAAACGCATCAGCCAATAGCGCGGAGACAGCGCATGCAATTTAAACTCGAACGGCGGGTTG
Source organism: uncultured Granulosicoccaceae bacterium (assembly GCA_937923565.1). Classification (GTDB taxonomy): domain Bacteria; phylum Pseudomonadota; class Gammaproteobacteria; order Granulosicoccales; family Granulosicoccaceae; genus Granulosicoccus. The sequence continues at coordinate 5,312 of CALDTX010000245.1, forward strand.
AGTACTCTAAAAAGATGCTCATCGCCACCCCCATTATTGCCATTGTGTTGTCTATTCTGGTCAGTTCAGTGCTACTGGCTATTCTTAATAAGCCCATTTTACTAACGATGCATTCGTTCTTTATTGCACCGTTCGATAACTTCTATTCCATAACTGAAATATTTCTAAAGTTTGGCCCTCTGCTACTCATTGCACAAGCGCTGGCTGTTGGCTTTCGCGCAAAAGTGTGGAACATTGGCGCAGAAGGTCAGATGATTATGGGTGCAATCGCCGCGAGTGCGGTGCCTGTGTATTTCGTCGACAGCACATCTAACTGGTTGCTACCCGCGATGATCGTGCTGGGTGCCTTAGGTGGTATTGCATGGGCATCCATCGCGGCTATTTTGAAAACACGTTATAACGCCAACGAAATACTGGTGACGTTAATGTTGTCTTCAATCGCATTACAAATTCTGTATTACTTATTACTTGGGCCGTGGAAAGACCCAATGGGCTTTAACTTTCCGCAAACCGTGATGTTTCAAGATGAAGCGCTATTCCCTCCTATGTTCTCCGGTGTTCGCCTCAATGTATCCATCTTTATACCGATCGCATTTACAATCGGTATCTGGCTATTTATGGAAAAGCACTTCGGTGGCTTCAAACTGGTTGTTGGTGGGCTTGCACCTAATGCGGCCACCTATGCAGGTTTCAGCGCCAAAAAAGCGGTGTGGAGCAGTTTATTACTTGCAGGATTTGCCGCAGGTATTGCAGGCATGAGTGAAGTGGCAGGCCCCATCGGACAATTACAACGATCAGTCACATCGGGCTATGGCTATTCAGCCATCATTGTGGCGTATCTGGGTGCATTGAATCCCATAGGCATTGTGTTCGCCGCATTCTTTTTATCTGTATTACAAATCGGAGGAGACGTGGCCTTGGTGTCAGCAGATCTGCCCATAAGCGCTGTGCATGTCTTCCAGGGTTTATTACTGATATTTTATTTATCGGCCTACGCTTTTGTGAACTACCGTTTTCATATTGTTCGCCCTACCTTACAACCAAAAGCGAATTTAACATCGTGAGTACCCTTGAATTTTTTCTGGCAGGCACCTTAAGTGCCGCTACCATCTTTCTACTGGCAGCATTAGGCGAACTGGTTGCAGAAAAGTCTGGCGTTTTGAATCTGGGTGTGGAAGGCACTATGGCTATATCGGCCGCCGTCGGTTTTGTGGTGACGTTTGAAACTGGCAATCACTTGCTAGGCTTTGCATTAGCCGGGGTATCAGGTATGTTGCTTTCGCTGGTGTTCGCCGTTATCGCAATTTCATTTTTAGCAAATCAGGTCGCTTCAGGTTTGGCGGTTGGTATTCTCGGCTTGGGCTTATCAGCATTAATAGGCCGCGATTACGAAAGCCGCACTATCGCATCAACCGACGGCATCAGTATTCCTTATTTAAGCGAAATACCGCTAATAGGTCCGGTACTTTTTCAACAAAATATTGTTGTTTACCTAACGTTCGCACTTGCGCTGGTAATCGGTTTTACGCTAACCCATACCCGGCTTGGGCTCGCTATTCGGTCTACCGGTGAAAACCCGCATGCGGCACAAGCGCTTGGCTTTCCGGTGTTTTTAATTCGATATTGCGCGGTTGCTTTTGGTGGCTTGTTGTCAGGCTTTGCCGGTGCTTACGCGTCTACCATTTACACACCGCTATGGGCCGATGGCATGATTGCTGGCCGAGGTTGGATCGCTGTTGCACTGGTGGTGTTTGGCACTTGGAAAACGGGCCGTATTGCTTTTGGTGCAATGCTCTTCGGAATGGTGTCGTTAGGCGAACTGATTGCCCAATCAATGGGTGCAAATATACCGTCTCAGCTGCTGTCGAGCTTACCGTACATCGTCACTATTGTTGTGTTGGCGTTAATCTCAAGAGACACGGTTCGTATGCGATTGCATGCACCGTTTTCATTAGGGGAAGTGTTTGACGGATCAGAATCGCGCTAGGAACAAAACCAACCCGTGGCATGAGCTCCTAGCGCTTTTCTGCTTCACTTGTTACTAAGCCTAACTAATTGGCTTAGCTAAGCTTTTAAGGCTTTGCTGCATGAAACGGTATTGGCCACATAAAGTCTAACGGCACGAACCCTTCGCCAAGCACGTGTCCACCAGTGGTATATTGTGGTGTTAAACCGCCGACTGGCACCGAGAACGGAAAGTATTCGCCAGTATCAGGGTTAATGGCTGCAGTTGCGTGGCAAGTGTGGCATGAGGCATTAAAGCCCGTCCACTTGTTTGCCGGAAGCGATGGGTTTTCTTCAGGAACACCTGCAAAGTCTTCCATATTGGTATGCCCAAGAATAACCGCTGTTTCGCGATCGCCATTAACCGTGTATCGAATTTGGGTACCGTTGGGTGCGTACGCTTCAAACCCAATGCCCTCTATACCACCCATGGCTAAAATTTCGCTTATTTGATCCATATCTAACGGAGCGCGCTGAGTAATGAAGTTATCTCTGACATGCTGAACGCCGATATTATTATTGAACTCAAACGTAGTCCAGAACCAACTTGGATCCGCCGTATAAAACAAATCATCAGGCGCCGGACGCATCTTGGCCATAATATGCATGCCTCTAAACCAGTAGGTACCCTTCGCGAATTCAAACGTTAGAGCACCTTCAGGTGCGGGCGAATCTTTAACAGAAATCCACGACGCTTTTATTTCAATCGAACCAACAGGCAGATCAACCTTATTACCCGCTCTTACATAATCTAAAACACCCTGATAAGTGTTCATTTTTGAGGTTTTTACAATGTAGTCGTAGCCAAGCTCGTTGCGTACACTTTCTTCATTCGCCCCATTTGGCTCATTCATAGCAACCTTGCCCGCTAGCACATTTTTTTCAGTAACAAAACGCGGATCTTGTCGGGGTACTTCATTAAAAACGAAACTGGGGTTTTCCTGAAAGGTGTCTTCATCAGTTGCCCACGCTTTCCACAACGATGTCGTACCACCGGGATACTCAATTTGTTGATTTGTTCGAGCAAAAAGCAACCATGCAACGATTTCACGATCTTGCAAGGAATCACTAAATGCCATGTCGGCATACGCAGTTGCAAATTCCTCATCGCTCATTTCAACCCAGTCACCACTGGTGAAGTCAGCTAGGGTTGGGGAGGTTATTAAAAGCAGGCTCAAGGCCGAACAGGCCATTCCAATTTTTTTAAGACTCATGATAGGCATCCATATAATACATATTTCCAGTTAAAAGATAATCTACAGCAGCTACAGCACAGTCAGTACAGACGCAGATAAAGTGCTGTTTTTTCTTGCACCCAAAGACAGAACATCTTGGGCTAGTCGGACTGAATGCATCCAAATACAACATAATCGGTGCAAACAACTTACTACGCGCATTTGCGGTTTATACCAATCATATTCCCGCACTGCCACACTAGTCTTCTCCTACCAGCGGGTCAATACAGTATTTAGAGCATTAATTAGCGACTGGACTAACAAACCTAATTAATTGACAGCATTGCAATTATAGGCATACCATTATTAGGTCATTGCTATTTTTTAAAACAAGATATCAAACACAATCAAAAGAAATATTAATAGTAGTAAAGCAACTCGGCTATATATAAATAATGCAGATAAGCCAAACAATTTTTCTTTGCTAAACCCTCTCAACGAACGATAAACCGACACCATAACAAACATGCGACGAAATGATTTTTATTTGCCTGAAGGCATTATTTACCTCGACGGTAATTCGCTTGGGCCTATGCCAATTGCAGCACAACAACGCGTACAGCAAACCGTTGTTGACGAATGGGGTGAGATGCTTATCACCGGTTGGAATAAAGCCAACTGGTTTCAACAGCCAGGCCTATTGGGTAATCGCTTAGCGCCCATTATCGGTGCGCCAGAAAACACAGTGATTATTGGTGATACACTCTCTATAAAGGTTTATCAGGCGCTGGCAGCCGCACTGCAATTACAAGCCGATCGTTCAGTGATACTTACTGATAGCGGCAACTTCCCTACCGATTTATATATGGCCGAAGGGCTTATTAAAACTGTTGGGCGTCACATTGAACTAAAAGTTGTGGCACCCGAAGAGGTTAAAGAACACCTTGATGAAAGCGTCGCCGTGATGATGCTAACGCAAGTAGACTATAAAACTGGCCGTTTACACGATATGGCTTCTTTAACCGAAAAAGCGCAAAAAGTTGGCGCAATATCGATTTGGGATTTAGCCCATTCAGCAGGCGCTCTACCTATCCACCTAGAAAAGTGTAAGCCAGAGTTTGCTGTTGGCTGTACCTACAAATATTTGAACGCCGGTCCCGGTGCACCCGCGTTCATTTACGTTCGACACGACTTAATAAACAAAGTTGAACCTGCACTTGCTGGCTGGCACGGACACAGCGCTCCGTTCGCATTCGATGCTCACTACACACCTGCCAACAGCATAGAACGAATGCGCATTGGTACACAGCCGGTAATTCAAATGGCTGCACTATCAGCAGCATTGGATGTTTGGGATAAAATTTCATTAGACGATGTTAGAGCGCAATCCATAGCGCTATCGGAACTGTTTATAGCCCAGGTTGAAAAACGATGCCCTGCGCTCAAATTAATTAGCCCACGCAACAGTGCAGATCGCGGCTCTCAGGTTTCATTTGGCTTTGAACATGGCTATGCCGTTGTGCAAGCGCTCATTGCTAACGGTGTTATTGGCGACTTTAGAGCACCCAATGTGATGCGGTTTGGGTTCACTCCGTTGTACATTGATTCTGCAGATGTGCTAACAGCTGTCGACAAGCTGGAGTATGTTCTTAATGAAGGTATTTGGAAGCAAGAAAATTTTCATCAGCGCGCTGCCGTCACATAACGACGACAGTGCGTTTTAATTTATAGATCGTTACTGTAAGCCGAACATGATTTCCAAATTCTGAACTGCCGCACCGGATGCGCCTTTACCTAAATTGTCATACACAGCACAAAGCACCGCTTGTTGAGAATCGTCGTTACCAAACACGTGCAACCGCATGGTGTTGGTATTATTAAATTGTTGCGCGTTTAGTACTTCCGCAGAGGCACTCTCAGACTCATCCAGCGGTGCCACTTCCACCGCACTGTGTTCAATGCTTGCATAGTGATCCGCAATGGCTGCATGTAAATTTCGTACCGTAGGCACTTGCTCCAAACTCCACAGCGGCAACGGGATCATCACCATCATGCCTTGAGAGAAGTGGCCAATTGAGGGCGCAAACACCGGTGGCTTTTCAAGCTTTGCATAGCGCTGCATTTCCGGTAAATGTTTATGCCGTAACGCCAGACTGTAAGGCTTAAATTGATTGCCATCGTCATCAGCGCTTTCATAAGCAGCGATCATCGCATTGCCACCACCAGAATAACCCGTAATACCATGAGCACAAATAGCTGTGCTGGCCGGCAGCAAACCTGCGTTGACTAATGGTCTTAAAGTGGCTATGAGCCCTTGCGGCCAACAGCCCGGGTTACTGACATACTTGGCTTGGTTAATCAGTTCAGGTTGTTGTTTGTCCATTTCGGCAAAGCCATACACCCAGTTTTCATCAGTTCGGTGTGCAGTGGATGCATCGATAAAACGCGCGTTACTGTTTTTTCCCAGGGCCACACTCTCTTTGGCGGCGATATCGGGCAAACAGAGTATGACGACATCAGCCTGTTCGATCAGCCGCTGACGTTCGCTGTTATCTTTGCGTTTAGCAGGGTCAATGGATATCACATCCAATGCCGATCGATTTTCCAATCGTTCCCGAATTTGCAGGCCTGTTGTACCCGCTTCGCCATCAATAAAAACTTTGGTGCCCATGAATTTTTGTTTCGTAAAATTGTGAAATTAAAACTGTTCTGCGTCCACACTACCACTTATCAGATTATTGCTCCATAAGCGTTCGGTAAGCCCCAGGCGGTTTTGTGCAATTTGCTCTAAATGCAACAAAAACTGTTCGTGATGCGCACGTGTCAGTTGGATTGACTCAGCAACACTCACCGCACTAAAACGCAGTACATCACCGGCCCTGCACTGCGCCAGTCGGTCTAGATCCGTGGATATAACCGTCGCAATTTTGGGATAGCCGCCGGCGGTTTGGTGATCGGCCATTAAACAAATGGGATCGCCATGCCCGGGCACTTGCAGCGAACCGCGCGCTATTGGCTCAGAAGGCATATCGAGCGCCTGATTAATGTTCAGGCTCGGCCCTTTTAATCGCATACCCATACGATTGTATTCGGCCGTAATTTCGAATGCCTGTTCCGTTAACGCAGCTTTTGACGCGTCATCAAAAAAACGGTCTTGCGGGCCCAACACCACTCGGAAGTTATCGGCAGGTTTCAAAGGCGATGCATCAAAGTAGCTAATGCAGTCATCGGCAATTAAACGGGCCTGTTGCAACTCCAGCAGATCGTCCTGGGCGAGCGCCGCTCCGCACAAACCCGACCCCATGGTTACCGAGGCGCTGCCCAACCAGCGCTCAGACTGCAAACTTGCTGCAAAAGCGATGTAACACCAACTGCCCCAACTACCTGAGCGAATGCGTAAGGTAGATCCGGCGGTCAATGTAAAGATTGACCACGACGGAATGTCATTGCCATCGAGTGACACATTAAAATCACCGCCACCAACGGCACAACTGAGCGATCCTTCCTCGCAAACGATTTGCGCACCGCCAAGGGAAATTTCAAGGACTGGTGCATCGGAAGGGTTACCCAATGCTGCGTTAACCATGTGATACGCCACGCGATCCATCACACCTGATTCAGTGACCCCATAGCGAAGGTGCCCGCGTCTACCGGCATCCTGCACAGAGCTTGATGGTCCTATTTGCAGAATACGTAGCTTTACACTCATCGTGCACTCGCCATACTTTTAAAGAAAGAGCAGTTGCACTCGCAGTTGCACTCGCAGTTGCACCCGCAGTTAAACACTTGTTGACCGTGCGGCATGTTGAAATTACTGCGTTGCATGCTTCTTAAAATCGGTTTCGCTCATTGCTACAAATTCGACCGTATCGCCGACATTAAACAAAAAAGGATTATCAGCATTTGACTGCAAAGGGTTAATACCTGAACGACCAATACGCCACCAACCCGTTGGCATGACCACGGTGGTTATTAGCGCTTGTGGCCCGGCAATCATAATGACGCCCGCTGGCACACCCATGACCGGTGCTTGCTTGCGCGGTATTTGAATGGCCTCAGGCACACCACCTAAATAAGCATAGCCGGGCGCAAAGCCATACATGTACACCTTATATTGCGCAGCAACATGTTGCGCAATAACGTCTTGTTCAGAGACCGAGAGTTTGTCGGCTAATTCGGCTAAATCGGGGGCATAAACTTCACTGTAACAAGCAGGTATTTGCCAATGTTTGGTGTTGTTACTTTGCGACTCAGAGGCTTTACCAAGGCAGCTTTGAAGCGCTTGGCAGATGGTATCGTAATCGGTTAACAGCGGATTGTAACCAACCAGCACTGATGTATAGGCAGGTGAAGTTTCTGTTAAACCGGGAATATCGGCTGAAGACACCGCAGCATCGAATTGAAGCACAGCTTGATGGTTCAGCTCTGAAATAGCCGCACCAAACTCAACCAAGACCCCGGTATCAGCGATGGGACGCAATATAGGATAGTTGGATTGCATCGACACAGTTCTAAACGAAACCGGCGCTTATGCAGCGATAAAAGGGGCAAGCGTAATACCGGCTTGACTCAGAGCTGACTTTACCTCTCGAGCCATATGTACCGCATGCGCACTATCGCCGTGTATACAAATTGAATCTGCGGGTAACGGTATTTGTTTGCCCGACAGCGTTGGCATTAAGCCGGTTTCAAAAAACTGAATGAGACGCTCACTGGCCTGCTTTGGGTCGGTAATCATGGCACCCGCTTTGGCCCGCGACACCAGATTGCCATCATCGGCGTAAGCTCTGTCTGCAAATATTTCCGAATAGGTTTTGATGTTTTCTGAGCGACCCGCCTTTTCGAGTTCGGTGCCTGCAACCGCCAAAAGCGCACAGCCGGGAGCAGCCATTTTAACGGCCCTAGCTATCGCAACAGCGGTGGTGGCATCTTCAGCAGCCCAGTTAGACAAAGCACCGTGCGCTTTCACGTAATTGACTTTGACACCTACCAAGCCTGCAACACCCACC
>CALDTX010000246.1 GCA_937923565.1 uncultured Granulosicoccaceae bacterium
CCGACGATCGGCCTATGGATGCACCGTGGTTTGATTTACCCGTAGTTGATGGCACACGTCAGCGTTTGGATAAAGACGGCCCGGTAAAGTTTGCGCAATGGATGCGTGAACAAGAAAAAGTACTCATTACCGACACCACCATGCGTGATGCGCCGCAAAGCTTATTGGCCACCCGTATGCGCAGTTACGACATTGTGAACGTTGCCGCCGCTTACTCAAAAGCGTTGCCTGAACTGTTCTCATTAGAGTGTTGGGGCGGTGCTACCTTTGATGTGAGCATGCGCTTTTTAACCGAAGACCCTTGGGAGCGTTTGGCTAAGATTCGTGAGCGTGCGCCAAACTTATTATTGCAAGCCTTGGTGCGTGGTGCCAACGGTGTTGGTTATACCAACTATGCAGACAACGTGGTTCAACACTTCATTGAACAAGCGGCTAAAGGTGGTATCGATTTGTTCCGTGTATTCGATTGCTTTAACTGGATCGAAAACATGCGTGTGTCAATGGATGAAATTCTCAAGCAAGACAAACTCTGTGAAGCGGCCATTTGTTACACCGGCGATATGCTTAACGAAGCCAAACCGAAGTACCAGCTTAAGTATTACCTAGACATGGCCAAGGAGCTGGAAAAAGCCGGCGCGCATATCTTATGCATTAAAGACATGGGCGGTTTAATGCGGCCAGCTGCTGCGCGTGTCTTGTTTAAAGCACTGCGCGAAGAAATCGGTTTACCCGTACACTTCCACACACACGACACCTCGGGTATCGCAGCAGCCACGGTGTTGGCAGCGGTGGAGTCTGGTGTTGATGCCGTCGATGCGGCCATGGATGCACTCTCGGGCAACACCTCTCAACCTTGCTTGGGTTCCATTGTGGCAGCCTTAGCTGGCGACTCACGCGACCCTGGGCTGGATCAAAACGCCATTCAACGTATCTCGTTTTATTGGGAAGCGGTAAGAACACAATACGCGGCATTTGAAAGCGACCTTAAAGGGCCGGCTTCTGAAGTTTATTTACATGAAATGCCCGGTGGTCAATTCACTAACTTGAAAGAGCAAGCGCGTTCATTAGGCTTGGCTCCACGTTGGCATGAAGTGGCGCAAGCTTATGCCGACGTTAACGAAATGCTCGGTGATATCGTTAAGGTAACGCCTTCTTCGAAAGTGGTGGGCGACTTAGCACTCATGATGGTCAGCCAAGACTTAACCATCGAAGATGTCGTCGACCCGGATCGCGATATCGCTTTCCCCGACTCCGTTGTATCCATGATGCGGGGTGAGCTGAGTCAAATACCCGAAGGCTGGCCTGAGAAAATTCAGAACAAAGTATTGAAAGGTGAAAAGCCGTTGTCGGAACGCGCGGGTGCCAGCATTCCTGCCGTGGACTTAGTACTCACCAAAGCTGAGCTGGAAGAAACGCTACAGAAAACCATTTCTGAACAGGAGCTGGCTTCTTACAATATGTACCCGAAAGTGTTCACCGACTTTGTAACCGCGCAAAACGAATACGGCCCAACCAGTGTGCTGCCTACGCCGGTTTACTTCTACGGTTTAAACGTGGGCGATGAATTGTTTATCGATATTGAAACCGGTAAAACCTTGGTGGTGCGATGCGTTGCTATTGGTGAAACCAATGAGAAAGGCATGGTTCGCGTGTTCTTTGAACTCAACGGCCAACCGCGATCAATACAAGTGCCCGATAGAATTCATGGTGCATCAGGTGCGGCATCGGTTCGCTCTAAAGCAGACCCTACCGACAAGCTGCAGGTTGGCGCACCCATGCCAGGTGTAATCTCCACCGTGAATGTAGCCGCAGGCCAACAGGTGAAAGCCGGTGATGTACTGCTCTCTATTGAAGCCATGAAAATGGAAACCGCCATTTATGCAGACACCGCAGGCTATGTTGGTGAACTGTTGGTAAAAGCCGGTGATCAAATTGATGCCAAAGACTTACTGATTCAACTCACTGAGACACAAGCTGCATGAGTAAACTTGACGCCGCGCTAAATGCCGTCGACCAGAACATGGACAGTTCTTTGGATCGTTTATTTGCATTGTTGCGTATTGAAAGTATTTCAACCGACTCGCAATACGCCAAGCACTGTGTCACCGCCGCAGACTGGTTAGTGTCGGAACTCAATGGCATTGGCTTTGATGCACAACGTCACGACACACCCGGCCACCCTATGGTTGTGGCCAAACACGGCGTGCAGGCCGGCAAACCGCATTTTTTGTTTTATGGCCACTACGATGTCCAACCGGTAGACCCTTTACCCCTATGGAATAAGCCACCGTTTGAACCGGCATTAGAAGACACCGATGCCGGCAAAGTGATTCGTGCACGCGGTGCTTGTGATGATAAAGGTCAGCTAATGACGTTCGTTGAAGCATGCCGAGCCTGGCAGTCTGTAAACGGTGAATTGCCGGTTGGCATTACTGCGTTTTTTGAAGGAGAAGAAGAAAGCGGATCGCCATCGCTGATTCCGTTTATGCAGGCAAACACCGATTTACTCAAAGCCGACTTAGCCATGGTGTGCGACACCGGTATGTGGGACGCTAACACGCCTGCGATATCCACAATGCTTCGCGGCATGGTAGGTGAGCAAATTACCATTACCGGCCCGGCCCTGGATTTACATTCCGGCATGTACGGTGGCCCTGCAATGAATCCGATTCGCGTACTCACTAAAATTCTTGCAGGCTTACACGACGACAACGGCAGAATCACACTGGATAACTTTTACGACGGTGTTGAAGAGCCACCAGCGCACGTTAAAAAACAGTGGGAAGCGCTGAACCACGACAGCACCGGCTTCCTGAACGCTGTGGGGCTATCGGAAGCTGCCGGTGAACAAGGCTACTCTGTACTGGAACAAATTTGGTCGCGCCCAACCTGCGATGTGAACGGCATTATCGGTGGCTATACTGGCGAAGGGTTTAAAACCGTGTTGCCATCAACCGCCTCGGCTAAAGTCAGTTTTCGTCTGGTGGGTAAACAAGACCCTAACGCTATTCAGGCCACGTTCCAACAATACGTTCGCGATAATTTACCGGCAGATTGCAGTGTTGAATTTAAATCTAAAGATGCATCGTCAGCCACGGTTATGCCAGTGGATGCACCAGCGTTTGCAAAAGCGCAAAAAGCGTTATCGGATGAATGGCAAAAAGATGCCGTGTTTGCTGGTTGTGGTGGGTCTATTCCGGTAGTTGGGCATATCAAAAACATTTTAGATATGGACAGCTTACTGATCGGCTTTGGTTTAGACGACGACGCTATCCATTCACCCAATGAAAAATATTCGCTGCAAAGCTACCATAAAGGTATTCGCAGTTGGGTTCGCGTGTTAGATAGTTTGGCTAGCTAATTCGCTCAGTTAAATGACTTAGCGACCTTTACTTTAAAAAGCCGTTCAGCACATTCACGGTATTAACACCAATCTCTTCCACAGCGTATCCACCTTCCATCACGAACACTGTCGGTTTATTTAACTGCGCTATGCGTGCACCATAGTCATAAAAATCGTCCTGCTTTAGTTTAAAAAAACTGATCGGATCTTTTTCGAACGTATCAACACCCAGCGATATCACCAAGGCATCAGCATCGTACTGATTAACCTTATCCAATGCATCATCCAGTGCCGTTAACCACTGCTGATAAGGGCATCCGCGTGGCAGCGGGTAATTGATGTTGAACCCCTCGCCCGCGCCTTCTCCAATCTCATCGGCGTAGCCAAGAAAATGCGGGAACGCCTCTTTGGGTTCGCCGTGCAAGGATAAAAACTGGACATCGTTGCGTTGATAGAAAATATCTTGTGTACCGTTGCCGTGATGAAAATCGACATCGAGTATCGACACACGCTGCTTGCCAGCCGCTAACAGCACTTCAGCTGCAACGGCTGCGTTATTGATAAAGCAGTAACCGCCGTATAAATCATAAGCCGCATGATGGCCGGGTGGTCGGCATAATGAGAACGCACAAGCATCTCCTTCGGCAACCAAACGTGCAGCGGTTTGCGCACAAGCGGCACTGCTGTAAACCGCCTTCCAGGTGGTTTCGGTAATGGCCGTTTCGAGGGCCATGGCGTAATAACCTAAACGGCCATCAATATCGACAGGCTCGCGCTGCTGCATGCGCCTTGCCGGAAAAACGGTTGGCAAAGCATCGCCACTGAAACCCGCCTGCTGCCATTGCGACCAGGCAGTTTTAAGAAAATCGAGATAACCGGCACTGTGAATGTTTAGCAAATAGGATTCATCTAAGGCATCGGGGTTCAGAAACTCCGTATAACCGGAACCCTTTAATGCATCCACAATATACTGCCATCGCTCCGGGCATTCAAAAGGACGCACAAAAGCACCGCCGGATAACTCTCCTTGCGGAAAGTGAAAGCGATGATCAGGGCTGTAAACCGTTTTCATAAAACTGTGTGCTCTTTATTTTATGCGTACTTGCTAATTGATGCGTACTCGCCAATTGATGCGTACTTGCTAATTGGTGCGTACTCGCTAATTAATACGTACTTACTAACTAATGAGTACTCGTTATTTCAGCGGAATGTATATTTCAGTAATCAACTGATCTTCGGGCGTGTCGTCCGGGTCGTTCATATACTGTTCATACGGCGGCGCTTTTTTATTCGCTTTAATAGCCGTGTGCTGAATTTCGCTCATGGCTTTACTCCAGGCATTACCTAAGTGTCGGTAGGCACCGGTATGAATAACTTTAAGTGCTTTGGTTGATGCTAACGTTTTCGCATCGCTGGCATCGGCCGACATGGGCATAGCGGCTGTGTAATGACAGCTACCGGAGGTTAAATCTACTTTGTGATAAATCGCGATGGGTGCACCGATAATTTGCCCTTGATTCTCAGAGGCACTTTTATAGGCTGCCGGAAAATTAGCCTCCATTGCATCGCCGATGGTGCTCATGCTGGTGCGATCCTCAACACCAATATAATGCAGAGGCTCGGTTGTCACAACACCTTCTACTTGCGTCTTGGAATGTATGGCACCGGATTCCACATAGTCTTTGAGCATGCGTAAGCCACGCGTGTAATCGCTGTGGATCATGCCTTGCATTTTGCCGACCATGAAGAACATAAAAAACGGCAGGCTGCTGTCCATGTGCCAAACCACTTCGGTGCTGTTGTCGCCGTTGGGTTTTAAATCGAAGGCAATGTCGGCGTACGATTTAAACGGTTTTAGGAAATTTAAATCCGATTCAATTCTTGTGTCTGTTATTGAGCGCAGGGTCATCTTACCCGACCCAGTACGATCACCGTTCCAATCATAGCCGTGGCCTATGGTAGACGGTTCGCCATGGTAATTAACTTGGGTATCCGGTTCCAGATACAGCCAAGGTGACCAGGTGGGCCAGGTTTTGTAGTTACAGAGCACGTCTCGAACACGCTCTACACTGGCATCAATAGCAATATTGGCGCTTACCTTAAATGCTGGCATAAGATTCGGTATCCATAAGTGGGCACCAATGGATTATCTACCGAAACGGCACGAATCTCAAATTCGGGGGTATTTGCAGGCCAAATAAGCGATAACAGCGGGTGTTATCTAGATCAGCTGAACACTCACGATGGTTGGCGTTTGGCCGCTTGCCGGGCAGGTGTCGGGTACCGCTTTTACGGGTGCGCCAAGGCTTGGGATGTCTTCGAAAATATAGTACCCGCTGGCATCGCAATTAACTCGCTGCTCGCTGGAGTGCACCGGGCTTTGTTGCAGTTCCGGGTAAGTCATTTGATAGCCTAAAAACAACGAGGCGCACGGCAGTAACACACTAACGACTAAACCTATTGGAAAACACCATCGCATTGTTTGATCTCATGTTTCGCTGCTTTGTGTAGCGCAGTAGAACACAGGATAAATCAAGCAATTGTATCTGTCTGTGTAATATTACCGGTTCAAACCAAACATACTCAAACCAGACGTAATTTAACTCAGCGTACTAAACCTGATGACTTCAAAACAGCTGTACTTAAACCAGAAGTACTTAGTCCGGACGAACTTAACTCAGGCGTAGTCAACAGACTGACTCAGCTCGCTGTTGCAATCGCTAAACCGTATTCACGGCTGGCGTTTTGTAACCACAACCAAACGTAATCGGCAAAGCTACGCCGTATGATCAGTTCATACACGTTGTCGTCCAGGCACTGAATAGTGGCCTGTGTTTTCGCAAAGATGGTATTCACCACTTTACCGATTGAAAGGCTCGATGGATGCACATCATAAGCGACCGATTTTTTTAATACATTGTTTGCATTCGCACCACTGAGTATGAGCTGACAATACCCGCCAGACACATTCACAATGGCAAGCCCTTCACTGTTGGTTTCTTCCCGCAACTTTTGCTCAATACCAAACGCATCAGCGATAGCACACGACAACAACCATTCATCGGGGGCCATCCATCGAATGCAAACACCATTTTCGGCGCTTGTTGCTTGCAGCTTACCCGGCAGGCTTAAACCCAACACGTTTTGAATCGCGTTTTGCATCGGCTGATTATCCGCTTGTGCTCGCAAGGTTAATAACCCGGCGACGGGCAACTCAGTTAGCGTAACCGTGGCATCGTTAATACCCTTGTTGGCAATTTCCGGGAAATTCACATGATGCAAAGGCGACTCAACGCTGGGTACGCTGTTGCCGGCATGTTCATCAGGACGAACACGCGCGTTGTTTGTCCATTGCGCCGATACCAGCACGTCAGACATCACTTTATCGGTTTCAGTACTCATCAATTACATTGCCTGTTTTTCATTGGCTGGATCAAGCCACTGAGTGGTGCATATTTCAGCTTCAATAACGTGTCCGTCGGCTTGCGGAAAATACACTTTTTCGCCCATACGTTGTAGCCCATCGCGAATAACACCCATCGCAATACTGCGGTTTAAGCTCGGTGAGAAATAACTCGACGTCACATGCCCAACCATGGTCATTGGAATACTTTGTTGCGGGTTACGCACAGCTTGAGCCCCTTCAGGAATTACCACCGTTGGGTCGGTCGCTTTTAGACCCACCAATTGCTTACGATTGCCGCGCAAACAATCTTCGCGATTCATACCGCGCTTACCAATAAAGCTAAACGGTTTGTTATTCGATACCGC
>CALDTX010000247.1 GCA_937923565.1 uncultured Granulosicoccaceae bacterium
AACAGTGGCGCAACGTTCTGTATAGAGCCAATGTCCAAACCCAAGGTACGCAGCAAATCGGGCTGATTAGGCTCCAATAAAACGATAGGGAAGTAGCGTTGATTCTCGCTTTTAAGCCCAGTGTTATTTCCAGCAGCATCTGTAATGGCAAACTGATAAATACCTTGTTGAGCCATTGTTGATTCGAAGCTCTGCCGGTCCGCTGCTTCTACCAAAGAAAAACGGCCCATGCTGGTTATATAGGGTGAGTAAGCGCGAAGTTCGCCGATGACATCACTGAAGTTGGAAGCCTCGGCATTTTGAGACATATAATGAAGAGCCACGGTGGAGGCCATGACAGTTTGGATTTTTCCAATGCCTTCACCCACGTTACGCACGATATCGTTAGACGCTTGTTCGAACAACCGCGTTTCGTTGAGTTGATTAAACTTGTACGCAGCCACTGCACTGCCAATCAACAAGGCAAAGTACAATACAATTAGTGCAAGCTTTTCAGGAAAAGAGAAGTAGCTGCGTTTTACATTAGTTTTCGAAATCATTTCGGGATTTCTTCGCTTTTTTGCGTAAGTCCTGATCTATTGATGTCTCTGAAACCCTAAGAATTTCATTGTTAACCCATAGATCCCATTTTCGGTTGGTGACTATTGGAATTTCACTGGGAGCTGCACCTTTAAGAATAGACACCGCTATTTTTCCAGCCCATGTTCCTTGCTCTTCTGCTATTTTGGTATAACCCAAGCCTGCACAATGCATCATTTCTTTATGGTTTGTTAAGCTTGGAACTGCAGAATGTTCAGCACAATATTTTGCGCTATCTTCCATTGACCAATCACTGACATCGTTGGCATTACCTAATATGACAAAATCATAGTCTTTAGCGGTAACAAACAGTTTCTTCCATTCATCGTAGCTACTTGCTAACGAGATGGTTAAGTTGATGCCGAGTTGTTGAGCACTGTTAAAAAAACGGGCTGCATCTTTTTGTTCGCTAAGTGTATCCGAACCAATATAGAGAGCGTTGGAGCCGCTATTCGACAAAGTGAAGCCGTGATTGAGCAATGGCTCAATAGCCGCCACCTCAACAATGCCCGCTGTATTTGTGTAGGGCAGGCCATACTCTTCAACTGTCCAGTTGATACCGGAGAACACCACGGGTAATTTATGATTTTTATAGAAACTGCGTAGCAAATATTTTGCTGCTACATCATCGGATGTTATAAGGATATTAGGCTGAACAGCTTTGATATATTTTTTAGCTTTTACTGCAGCGCGCACCAATTGCGATGTCGATTCAATTTGCCGGGTGTTCATATAATGGGTTTTTAGAAAACAGGCCGATTTCAATTCAGCGCGCAAACCCGACTCTATACCTGACGACCAAGCATCGTTCTTCTCATACGAAGACACATAAACGCAAATGGGTTTAATGCCGACATTTGCATTTGCCGCTAATGCTGTTTGTAGAAACAAACTACCAGGCAGGACAATAGCCAAACACAGTGTTAACGTGCTGATAAGCAATCGTTTAGCAAATTGTTGATACCGCATTAGCACTAGTGCCTCCCGGGTTCTCTTCCTTGCAAACCAAATGTTGTTCCATTGCACACGAGTAAGTGCGGCTGCTTAAAATTTGGAACTGGTTTTATACAAGTAACGTTTCAGCAAGCGTTATTTCTGGCCTGTCGAAACCTTCCTTGTATCTCCCTTACAGCGGCACATGCGGTTAATGGTTGAGACTCACGGCACCTAGCTGCTTGCCAGTGTTTGCGGACTACCGGGTTAAATTGTGATCAGTTTGGCGTTTACGCCAGTTTTTGACCGATCAGGATGGCCGTGTTGAGTGCGCGAAGACCGTCTTCGCCGCTAACCAGAGGGCGCGTTTTAGTGGTTATGGCCACAATGAACGCCTCGATCTCGGCCAGAATGGCATCCCCCGCATTAAGTGATTCGTCAGTGCAATGGATGGCTGGAATATCATCAACCGGTTGCTGACTTCGGTCAACAGTGCACACGCGTGTTGTGTTTTCTTGAAAGTCGATGGCGATGTAACTGTCTTTTTGAAAAAAACGCATCCGCCGCTCTTTTTTACCACTAACCCGGCTGGCCGTTACATTGGCAACACAGCCGTTTTCGAACTCCAGACGTACATTCGCAATATCGGTGGCAGTGGATACCACGGCTGCGCCGTTAGCGTGTATAGCTTTCACATCGCTGTTCACCAAATGCAAAATAATATCGATATCGTGGATCATTAAATCCAACACGACATTGACATCGGTGCCGCGCAGATTGAACGGCGCCAAGCGATGCGATTCTATGAAAACCGGGTCGACGATTTGATCGGCTACAGACAGTAACGCCGGGTTGAAACGCTCCAAATGACCTACCTGCAATACGCAGCCGTTTTCTTTCGCCAGATCGATCAGCGTTTGTGCTTCGCTTTGGTTAACGGTTATAGGCTTTTCCACTAGCACATGAATGCCTGCTGCCAGGCAATCTTTGGCAACGTCGAAATGCGTGGTGGTGGGCGAGGCTATGCTAACAGCATCCACCAAGCCGACTAAGTCTTTGTGATTGGTGATCGCTTGGGTGTTCAGTTCGTCGGCAACCTCTTTAGCGCGCGCGGCATCCACATCGCTGATAGCGATTAAATCGCATTGTTCCAGTTGCTGGTATTTCTGCGCATGAAAGCGGCCCAGATACCCAGTGCCTACAACGGCTATGCGCAGTTTTTGACCAGATTGATTGGCATGCGACGTTGGGTTACTCATGAGTGATGTTGCCTGTAGTGTCAATCGCTACAGTGTACTTGGGCAATCGGCTCAGACAAAGTATATTGCACTACCATGTCTGAAACGATCACCAAAAACCAATACCTGATTGCCGGTGTTGATGAAGTTGGCCGGGGGCCGCTAGCCGGCGCTGTGGTCGCGGCTGCGGTTATTTTGAACCCGAAGCGCCCGATTGAGGGCTTGCTTGATTCAAAAATGCTCAATGAGCAAAAACGCGTTCAGCTGGATGCCAAAATTCGGCAACATGCGCTGGACTTTTGCATTGCAGAGGCCACTGTCGAAGAAATCGACACGATTAATATATTGCACGCCAGTATGTTGGCAATGCAGCGCGCCATTGACGGGTTGTCGGTGCGCGCGAATCTGGTTTTAGTTGATGGTAATCGATGCCCACCGTGCACAATTGCTTGTCAGGCGATTGTTAAGGGAGATCAACGGGTACAATCGATCAGCGCCGCCTCTATCATTGCAAAGATTGCCAGAGATAATATGATGGTGGCATTGCACGAGCGGCACCCAGAGTTTGGCTTCGACAGGCACAAGGGCTACCCAACGGCGCAGCACCGTGCTGCTATTGCCCGATTTGGTGTTTTGCCTGAACATCGTCGATCATTCGGGCCCGTAAGAAACGCACTTTCAACAACAAAGGAAAAATCTACTCTGGTATGAGCACCTCATTTGTTCATCTAAGTGTGCACACCGAATTCTCGCTGATCGACAGCACTGTTCGTATCAAGCCGTTGGTGAAACAGGTGGCGCAGTCTATGCCCGCCATCGCTATTACTGATCGGGCAAACCTGTTCTCATTGGTTAAGTTTTATCGGGCGGCTTTGGGTGCAGGCCTTAAACCTATTGCGGGCGTTGATGTGCTGGTGGTGGGTAATGAAAATACAAAATCAGCCTGCCGCGCTCTTTTATTGGTGCAAAACGATATTGGTTATCGCAACTTAACCCGGCTGGTTTCGCGTGCTTATCAGGAAGGCCAAGACGACGGTGTGCCTAAAGTACAAGCTGAGTGGATTGTCGAAGCGCAAGATGGTCTGATTATGCTTTCCGGTGGTGTGGATGGCGATATTGGTAACGCTTTAAAACGCGGACAAACGGTAGAAGCCACTGAATATGCACAGTATTGGAAAGATGTATTCGGTGATCGCTATTATCTGGAAGTGACACGGGTAGGGCGGGATGGCGAACAGCGCTACATTCAGGGCGCCTGTCAGATCGCATCCCAATTGGACATACCCATTGTTGCCACTAACGATGTCAGGTTTCTGGAAAAGAGCGACTTCGATGCGCATGAAGCGCGGCTTTGTATTCAAACAGGCTATGTGTTGGCCGACACCTCGCGGCCCAAGTATGTGCATGAAGAACAATACTTAAAGTCAGCTGACCAAATGTGCGCCTTGTTTGCCGATTTGCCGGTTGCGCTGGAAAACTCGGTTGAGATAGCCAAGCGTTGTAATTTGCAATTGGCGTTGGGAAAGCCGGTATTGCCCGACTTCCCAATACCGGAAGGCTATACCGAAAGTGAGTATTTTCGCGAAAGCGCGCGTCTCGGTTTAGAGAAACGACTAGAGCATCTTTACGATACCTCGGCGCAAGATTTCCCAGAAATACGCAAGCGCTACGACGACCGGCTTGAGCAAGAGCTCAACGTCATCACGCAAATGGAGTTCCCCGGTTACTTTTTGATCGTTGCAGACTTCATTCAATGGTCCAGAGAAAATGGCATACCCGTTGGTCCGGGTCGAGGTTCAGGTGCCGGTTCCCTGGTGGCTTATGCGCTCACCATTACCGATCTTGATCCTCTGGCTTACGATCTTCTGTTCGAGCGATTTTTAAATCCTGAACGTGTATCGATGCCCGACTTTGATATCGACTTTTGCATGGATGGACGTGATCGCGTTATTCAATACGTGTCTCATAAATACGGCGCACATCGTGTGTCGCAAATTATCACCTACGGCACCATGGCTGCGAAGGCGGTAGTGCGGGATGTTGGCCGTGTGATGAGTCACCCTTACGGCTTTGTTGATCGCATTGCCAAAATGGTGCCCTTTGAAGTGGGCATGACACTCACCAAAGCATTGGCTGAGTCTGAAGATTTATCCAAAGCTTATCGTGAAGACGAAGAAGTAACTGCACTGTTGGATATGGCGTTGTCATTGGAAGGTTTATCGCGTAATGCAGGTAAGCATGCAGGTGGCGTGGTTATCGCACCAACCGCATTAACCGACTTTGCACCGCTTTACTGTGAAGCTGATGGTAGTAGTTTGGTTACACAGTTCGATAAAGACGACTCAGAAGCCGTTGGTTTAGTTAAGTTCGACTTTCTTGGTTTACGCACGCTAACTATTATTGATCACGCGGTCAAAGAGGTGAACCTGCGCCGCGATGAGCCGCTGGACTTACTGGCGTTGCCACTAGACGATGCACCTACCTATAAGTTGCTGCAGGCAGCGCAAACCACAGCAGTGTTTCAGTTAGAGTCTGCTGGTATGAAGCGGCTTATTGAACGCTTACAACCCGACAACTTCGAAGATATCATTGCGTTGGTAGCACTCTACAGACCAGGGCCCTTGCAGTCGGGCATGGTGGATGACTTTATCGATCGTAAGCACGGTCGAAAAAAGCTGGCTTGGCCACATGAAGATTATCAACTGGATATTTTAAAGCCAGTGCTAGAGCCCACCTATGGGGTCATTTTATATCAAGAGCAGGTTATTCAAATTGCTCAGGTGATGGGTGGTTTCTCGCTCGGTGGCGCTGATATTTTACGCCGTGCCATGGGTAAGAAAAAAGCCGAAGAAATGGCCAAGCAGCGTTCGGTATTTTTAGAAGGTTGTAAGAACAACGGCATAGACCCAGACCTTGCCGGCAATATTTTTGACCTGGTAGAAAAGTTCGCAGGTTACGGCTTTAATAAATCCCACTCGGCAGCGTACGCTTTGTTGTCTTATCAAACAGCATGGTTAAAGTGTCATCATCCGGCCGCTTTTATGGCAGCGGTATTGTCAGCCGATATGGACAACACCGAGAAAGTCGTCATTCTTATCGAAGAGTGCGAAGCGATGGGTTTAAACGTGCTGGCACCTGATATCAATCAATCAGCCGTTCGGTTTTCTGTGGTTGACGAGGGCAGTATTTTATATGGGCTAGGTGCTATCAAGGGCGTGGGTGAGGCCGCTTTGCACAATGTGCTTGTTGAAAGAGACAACAA
>CALDTX010000248.1 GCA_937923565.1 uncultured Granulosicoccaceae bacterium
AACATACGCTCACGATTACTTTCTCAGACAACAACGGCGCTATTACCTTAGGTAGCTATGAAGCCAGCTATAAAACCGGTACCAATAGCGCTGAGTCTTACCAGATTAGTGCTGAGCAATTTGATACCGAACGTTGGGACACCGACATGGACGGTAGCAGTAATCTGAGCGAACTCATTGCCGGTACCGATCCTTTAAGCGGTCCGCGCATTTTACTGTTCAGCGAAACGCGTCAGTACCGTCACGATTCCATTCCCGATGCATTAACTGCACTAGAAGAGCTAGCAACAACAGCGGCGATACAAACCACTCGTGCTAATGATTCTACGGGTGTGTTCACTGATGCAAACCTGGCTAATTATGATGCGGTGGCTTTTGTTTTAACCTCGGGTGATGTGTTGAATGCCGATGAGCAAGCAGCCTTTGAACGCTTTATTCGTGCTGGTGGTGGTTTCGCCGGTATCCATGCAGCCAGCGATACTGAATACGACTGGCCGTGGTATGGCTCCTTGGTGGGTGCATACTTTGAACGACATCCAGACATACAAACTGCCCGTCAGGACGTTGAAGATGCAACGCATTTGTCGACAGCGCATCTGGGTGCCTCGTGGTCGCGCACCGATGAATGGTATGACTACAATGCCAACCCGCGGGCGCAAGTTAATGTATTACTCAGCTTGGATGAAAGTTCGTACACCGGCGGTGGTATGGGGGTCGATCATCCCAGTGCCTGGTATCACGATTATGATGGCGGTCGCTCTTGGTACACCGGCGGTGGTCATACCTCGGCAAGCTACGCCGAGCCCGACTTCCGGGCACATCTATTAGGTGGCTTACGTTACGCGATTGGTGCTGGCATTTAAGGCCAGCGTTTCTGCGCGTACCTGACACAACTGCGCTGCAATCGATACACCAATTTCTGCCGAACTGCGGCTGCCAATGGCTAAACCAACGGGGCTGTAAAGCCGCTCTAATTCTGCAGGTTCTAGCAAATTACTTAAGCGTTCACAGCGTCGTTGGTAGTTTCTTTTAGAACCTAAAGCGCCCACATAAAAGGCTTGTGATGGCAGTGCTTCTAACAACGCCATATCGTCAAGGTTAGGATCGTGTGTTAGTGCTAGAACCGCTGAGCGTTCATCTTGTGCGTGTTGAATAACGGCTTCGTGTGGCTCGATGGTGAGCAGTTTGCAGCCGTTCACCTGCCATTGCTTATAAAACTCCGGGCGCGGATCGCAAACCAGCACATCGAAATCTAGCGCCAGTGCAAACTCAGCTACAAAACGAGAGAGTTGCCCTGCGCCAATGAGTAATACTTGCCATGAGGGTCCGAACACATTGCTTAAGGTTTTCTCGTTGTAGCTAAAACGATCATCGGCTTGTGCATCGGACAGCTCACTGTACGACTTACCTAAATACGTTCTGCGCACAACACGTTTGCGTTGTGTCAGTGCTTGCACAATTTGTTTAAGTTCCGTGGCGTCGTTTAATTGTTCGAACACTAACTCCAGTTGACCACCACAAGCCAAACCGAATTGGCGAGCTTGTTGATCATCGATATGGTGTTTATGAGCCTGATTAATGTGGGTGTCGCGAAATTGTTCGGCCAGCTGTTTTTCAACACAGCCGCCCGACACACTGCCCACAAGTTTGTTGTCGTCGCGAATGGCGGCAAGTGAGCCGGGTGGGCGTGGCGATGATCCCCAGGTTTTAGCCACAGTAACCAAGTCGACGCTATGGCCAGCCTCAAGCCACTCAATACAGGTGTGCAGAACTTCTTGTTCTGCGGTTTGCATGCTCATAATAGCTACATCAACACTTAAGGCTTAGTTGAACAACTGAAGTTGATAACGATGCGCTAGCTTTGTAAGCTGCGCGCCGTTTGGTTGACTTCATCGCTATGAAAGCGTGCCGACTTATTACTGGGTGGCAGTTGTTCTTGGTAGAAAAACGCGGGTAGTTCGTCGTCGGCTTCTGTAAAACCGGCATCAACATTAAACTGATGTTCCATGGCTAGCGCTTCACGACCAATCTCGTGATAAAAGCCTTCTTTGAGTTCAACGTTGTGTGCATCGTTGATGGCGTTGGCGATAAAGTCTAAACGTTCATTGGTTACGGAGCGGCCGAAAATACATAAGCCTAAGGAATCAGCCGCAGCTGAAACCACTTGTATATCGATACTCGCGGCGACTAGCTCGGCAGCGTCCTTATCTTTGCAATCGTATTGCGGCAAGTTACCTGCGGTATGGTCGGCTCCTTGGGCGGTCATCATCATGGTGATGCCCGTCACTTCGATAACGCGAGGGTCGTAAGCGCTGATTGCCTGGCGTTTAATAACCGGCACACGAGCCACATTAAAGTGCTCACCCACTGCTGCGGTACCTTGCGCGTAAATTTTGCCAATGTCGGTGCCATCACGTAACTCTTGTAAAACACTTTCCATAAACGGCACATCACCAAATTTGCCTTTACCGGCTTCCATTAATACGCCGATCATGCCACCCAATTCGATGGTGTCTACCCCTAAGTCGTTGGCAATCCAGTTTAACTGGGCTAGGTCGTCGGGCTCGGTTAAGCCGCAGTTCGTGCCTAGTAAGCCAATGGTTTCGTATTCAACCGGTGAGACCACTTCGTTACCGTCGGCGTCTGCATAAACGTTACTGCATTGGATGGTACAACCGGGCATGCATGCATGGGTGGTGTTGCCACCGCGCGAAAGATTCAGCTCCCGAAGTGCATCGCCACCGAGTTTAAAGATAGCGTTGTCGGTATCTACGGCTCTGCCTGCGGCAAAGTTTCTCACCGGTAAACCGCCAACATGGTTGGTGTAGTCGGCAACCATGGCTGTGCCGATATCTTGAAACGCTTTAACAGCAGGGGATGCATCGAGTAATTTTTTGTACTCTTTAACAGCGCCCATCACTTTTTTACGGTCGTGGAACGACGGCATTTTGTTAAGTTCAAGCACAATCGCTTTGATTTTTTTCATGCCCAACACGGCACCAACGCCGCCACGTGCAGCAAGGCGGGAAGGGCGTAAGTCGACATCGCTAAATGAAATGCCGGATAGCAAACCTTGGTATTCACCCACTGGCCCACAAATGCCCAAGCTAATCTTTTTACCGTATTTTTCGTGCAGTTTTTCAGCGGTTTCGAAAGTGCCCATGTTCATGACATCGTTGGCATCGTGAAAGGTGATTTCGCCGGCTTTATTAATGTGCATGATGCTCCACTGCTCGCACGCGTTGTGCAGCGTGAAGCCTGCGATATGCAGCTGGCCCATCGCAAAACCAAAGGTGCCACCACCGTTGGCCTCTTTGATGCCGCCGGTTAACGGGCTTTTGCAGCCAACGCTGACGCGGTTAGCATTTGAAAAGTTAGACCCGGCAAACGGGCCTGCGGAAAATATCAGTGGGTTGGCAGGCGATAGGGGGTCTACCTTGGCAACGTTTTGCTCAAGTAAGGTTTTAGCGATTAAGTGGCGGCCACTTTTTACAACAGCTTCGCCTTCCCATTCTTCAGTGGTAACTTGTTTGCTGGCCAAATCAATTTGGTGGTAATAACGCATGAAATTGCACTCTTTGCCGACTGGCGATAAAGTAAGGAATGCTCTTTTATACCATTATCTGAGCAGTTTTGTAGCGCCGTAGGCTCTGGAAGTTCGTAATCTGGAGTTAAGGCTTGCGAATTAAAATGCAGTAGTTTGCAATTTTAAATACCAGTACTGAATGTGGACGTGGGTCGATGCTAAATGCAAAGACCCTTATCGGTGAGTGAGTAGCCCGAAAAACGGTGCTACGACAACATAAACTCTACGTCAATGCCAGCTACATTGAGTTTATCGCCGCTGTGCAGCAATACGGGTTCGTCGCCAATGGAGTCTTGATTTAATGTTGGTAAGTCGACGCTCTCATCGCTTTCAATGTGCATTAGAAAGTAACCATCCGGTTTACGCATAATGGCCGCGATTTGAATGCCCGGTCTGCCCAATGTAGTAACGGGCTTGTCGATCGGTAATACTTGCCCGGATTTCGCACCGTTTTGAATTTCAATGACAGCACCGGTTTGGCGTATGGCGGGTTTATCGAGATCGTGGGTGAGCTTTTGCTGCTCGCCATCGCTGATGTCGTCCAGTGGATGAGCTTCCGTAACACGTTCTGCTTTGGCAGGAGCTGGCTCGGGTCTAGCGCGCTTTGGAGCCTCAGCGACTGCAACATCGTCGTTGTTGTCGAATGCTCTGCTGGCCGCCGCTGCCGCACTGGATGTTGCTGATGCTGCTCTCGGTGTTGGTCGTGGTGCTTTATTACGACCCAAAGCCAGTTTGG
>CALDTX010000249.1 GCA_937923565.1 uncultured Granulosicoccaceae bacterium
CTTCCAGCGCTTAACGAGGGTGGTGCAGAACGAGTCATGGTAAATTTGGCCAATGCATTTTATCAACAAGGGCATGCTGTTGATCTTGTGCTAGGACAAAAAAAAGGCCCGTATTTGTCAGAAGTGAATGAGGGCATCAATGTTGTTGACCTTGGTGCTTCGCGGGTCGTTAAATCGTTGTTTCCTCTCATACGCTATTTGCGCAAAGCAAAACCCAGAGCCTTATTATCAACGTTAACGCATGCCAATATTGTTGCTGTTGCGGCAGCGCGTCTAACCAGCCGTTCCATGCCGGTTATTGTTCGTGAAGCTGCACTGCCTACGCTGTATTCCAATCAAACGTTGGGGCAAGGACCAAAAGGTTTTATGCGCCTTGCAAAGTGGTTGTATCCCAAAGCAGCTGCTGTGGTTTGCGTCTCTGAAGGTGTCAAGATTGAGTTTGAACGTCACTTGAATGTAGCGGACAAAGTTAATCATCAGGTTATTTATAATCCGGTAATCTCCGACCTCCTGTTCAACCGCGCTAGTCAAAATATCGCTTCAGAGCACGAGCCTATATTTAACAAACCGGTAGTACTTGGCGTGGGGCGTTTGTCTGATGAAAAAGATTTCGCAACCTTAATACAATCGTTTGCGTTGCTGCGCGCGAAGCTCGATTGTAATTTACTGTTGTTGGGTTCTGGCATCTTAAGAGATGAGTTAGAAGCTTTGGCGGAACAAAAATCAGTTGCTGAACATGTGCATTTTGCCGGTTTCGTTGCTAACCCGTATCCTTACTTGGCAAAGGCTTCCTTGTTTGTTTTATCGTCGAAGTCTGAGGGTTTACCCAATTCGTTAATTGAAGCGTTGGCGTTGAAAACGCCGGTTGTGTCCACAGCAATTAAAAACGGCCCTGTTGAAATTCTGGAAAACGGAAAATGGGGCGAGGTGGTACCTATAGGGCAAGTCGATGCTATGGCGCACTCAATGTATGTTTCTTTGACGCAAGCTGTAGCGCCGATACCAGAGAACGACCCTTGGTGGAACAAATTTTCAAAAGACGCAGTGGTTAAGCAATATTTGTCGCTTCTCATTCAAAAGTAGTTAAGACGATGGCTATTGTTTAGTCCTGTTGCAGGTTCTTCGCGTTATATTTAAAGCAATTGCAAATTATTTACCCTTCAGTCCATTGCGCCAGACACGTCACTGCGTTTTGGTTATGATGTACACGTTGTGTTTGAGTCATTTTCGTCTATTTTTCCGTTAATGCTTTAGTGCGAAAAATGCAGACAAGCATATCCTACACACTTAATTCAGGAATAGCGTTGCTTAACTTTATCGTTGGCTTTTCATTATTTTTTGGCGCCTGCTTGGCCTGGAGCTCAGTTTCGCATTTCGGTGAGTGCGATACCCTGACCGAAACAGCGCAAAATAATGAGATGGCGGCAAAAGGAGAGCTGCTGCTAGCTGATTGCCATGCTTCTATACCTGTTCTCGACAGCCAGTCGATAAACAAGCCTCCGTTGTTTCGTCAGTCTAACTCTACTGACAACGCTCAAACCATGTTACGGCGTGTTTCAGATAATCAATTTTTTAACACCAGCGATGGTCAAGCAACGCACAGCTATTCACGCAGGCAGGTTTGGAATAGCAACGAAACTCGGCTTGATATAGCCAGTAAAATCGTTAATGCAGACACATTAGAAATAGTGGTTGATGAGCTACCGTTATCGTCGGAGAGAGTGTGGTCAAATACAAACCCCGATTGGATTTACGGCTTGCGATTTGAGCAAAATGTATTAAATCAGTTTGTCCGGTTCGATATTGCTGCTAATACGGTTGATGTGTTGTTCACTTTCGATAAACAAGAAAATTGCTCGATTGGAAGAGGTGAGGGCACAATCAGTAATGATGATAGCCGAGTTTTGGTTATGTGCGGTTCGCAAGAAAACGGCTCTATGTTGTATTCGCTGGACGTCAGTAACCAGCGTATATTGGCAAACAAAATTTTCGATGAATATGTCAATTGGGCTGGATTTTCTCAGTCTGCAACTTATATTGTTGTCGAAAGTAAAGCCACCGAGTCAGACCCAAAGAAACTCTATCGATACTCGCCGTTGCTCAGTGAGAGAACCTTGTTAAGTTCGTATCGACATCATGGCGATTTTGGCGTGGATAATAACGGTGACGATGTTTTCGTTATGATTGGTGACCGTTTCATCTCTTATGTGCGTCTGCACGATGCCAAACAAGTACGTTCTCCGATTACTGGCTATTTAAATAAGGCTGGACACGGACATGTGTCGTGTAGAAACATCAATAGACCTGGTTGGTGTTATGTGTCTACCTACAAGAACGTTATCGGTGCTGTCAGAATAGAAGAGTCAAGTAACTTACTTGGCTTAAGTATTCCCGACTTTAAATCCGCTCGCGCCGTAGCAGCATTTGAATTTTGGGGAACGCACGAATCAAGTTCAAGCAGTTACGCCAGTCAGCCTAAGGTCAGTGCAAGCCCGTCTGGCAAGCAAGTGATCTTTACCTCAGACTGGCATGGCAACCAAGAAATTAACGATTACATCATTTCAGTAGAAAATTAACCACGCCAGAACCCTGGTCGTTATTTCGTCAGGACAAATTTTCGTTAGCCACTTGGTCAGCATCGAATTTGTGGGCATGGCAAGTCAATTAGGCATGCCCATTTAACATGCCCAATTTAAGTTGTGTTTTTTAGCGCGTTTAGCGCGTACAGCTTAGTCGATACTGACGTTCAGCAGCGCTAAACGTTGAAGGCTGTGTCTGTTCGCCGTTGAAGTCGATGTCTCTCAGTTCCAGTATTTGATCGCTATAAGACAACACGATGTTGTCGTCATCGTTGTAAAACCAGTTGAAATTCCCTCTGTGGCTCGACCCTAAACCATTGTCCCAGAATGCATAATGGCGAGAGCTTGTTTCGTTGTTTGCATCTGTTGCTAAACAAGTCCAGATATCGCTAGCTACGTTAATACTATTGAGGATGCGCGTGTCACTAGCAGTGGATGCGTCGGCATAAGCGCCCGCTTGCTGTTGTGCAGGGCCGTTATAGTCACAGTTCAGTTGATCGTTTTTATTCGATGATGCGCTGAATTTATCTGAACCGTTGTCCTGCTTGCCGAATGCGATATTCGTTATGTCTATTTCACCCTCAGCAAAGTTAATTGCTACTGTCTCGCCCTCAACTGCCCAGCTCATCGACTCCTGACCAGCCACGCCGGTTTTATCTGCCCAAAACTGCATAACAAAGTTATTAACTTGCACATCATTATTCGTCACTGTGCACAGCCAGAATGCGTCGGTATCGGCGCTATTTGCACCGGTCAAAACGGATTGCTCTAATTTAATCGTGGCATCGTCTGCAAGTGGGCTAGCCGCGCCCATTAACGGGTTGTTTGACGTTGTCTCGGCGCTATTGCTACATGCGGTAGTGACGGATGCTACCAATATTAGTGTGAAGACTGTTTTGCATAATTGCATGCCAAGTTCCTGTGCGATTTCAAGCCTGTCGATAAGGGAATTAGCGGCAGTTTAATTGATATATACAGCCGCGAAATTTGGGCTTTCCTAGCTTGCAACTTTCGCAGCGCGTTTTATTGGTAGTACTGCACAAAAATGCTTGAAAAGCTTTCCTGTTGTTCATTTTGGACATTTAAAAGTTGCCAGTTATCAGTATTGCATCGCAATAAATTTGTTCTTGTGCACTGTTACCGTAACATTGTATGGCGTTTTGGAAACAACCGAGTTTAAGCACTAAACGTTTACGTCTTCTCACCGATATCTGTAACTGACTATGTGAAATCCGGAGCTTGGTGGTTTCACTTCGCAACAGAATCAAAACAAGAGATTGCTTGTGAGAATATACGTATTAATAGTTGTTGCGCTGGTAGCCGGATGCTCCAATGGCACTGATGCTATCGATGCCTCAAATCAAAACGCAGAATCGGCTGCGCAGGCATTAGCCTCAGTGCACACTAGTTCCACTGATTCGCATTTCCCAATAGTGGTGGCTGGTGCTGCGGCTTTACCAGGTGCTACAGTGGACTCCGCACAGAGTGCTTCCTCTGAATCTGCGCCGTCGGAACAATCAGCGTCTACCGATAATAGTTCAACTGCAAACCCTGATGTAGGTGCTGCATTGCCTGAATCAGAATCGACGTCTACTGACAACAACGAAACTGACTCATCGACTGATACCGGGAGTGAGAACACAGATACAACGAACGAATCTGCATCAACGCCAACCGATTCGGACAGCGAAGCCACCGATGCACCTGCAGCTACATCGAACAATGAAGGCGGGTCGACCACTGAAGGTGGCGCGCAAAGTTCCACAGAACAAAACAGTGGCTCTAATAATGAAACAGAGGAACAAGGTAGCCAGAGTGAAAATACAGTTGTAGCATCTAACTCTGCTTCTGAAGAGCAACCCAACACAGCTGAACAAACTACCACAGAGTCACAGCCTGAAGCGCAAGCCCAAACCCAAACCCAAACAGACTCTGATTCTGAACCAGACAGTACGTCGGATTCGGGTTTTTCGCTGGTTGATGTTGCGGCTGAAAGTGCCTCGGAGCAAAACGCTAACGTGAGCACGTCATCATTTCCGCCGGAAAGAGCGGAATTTTCGCTCGTGGATCCGAACCCGGATGCGGATGTTCCTGGCTATAAGTCATCGCAGGATGTGCCCGGCCTAAATACGGTACTCACACGCATTTCGTCAAACAGTGCACATGGTGTTTCTAATGGTTCAGCACGACATGCGTATTCCAGACGACAAGCATGGAACGCTAATGAAACCTACATGCTGATTGGCGAAAAGATTATCGATGCATCAACGTACGATATTATCGTTGGTGCCATTCCAATTTCGAGTGCAGTTAACTGGTCGAATTTAAACCCTCAGTTAATGTACGGTATGCGTTATAAAGGTGGTACCTTGAATACGATTTCTTCGTATAACATCAGTAATGGCAGCATTGACGATCTCTATGAGTTTAGCGGTTATAACTCGTGCACATTCGGTGATGGCGAAGGTTCAATATCCAACGATGATCGCTACGTCGCTATTTCATGTACATCCAGCTCTTCGGGTAATAGGCACATCATTGGCTTTGATATTCAAAATCGACAAGTTGTAGGTGAAATACAAGTAGGCAGTGGATTCAATTGGGCGTCTTATAGTCAGTCGGGCCAGTATATGTTGGTTGAAGACAGAAACGCCAGTACGAGTACCGGATCAGCCATTGTTCGTTACGACACTAATTTGCAGAACGGCACAATAATAACGGAACACCGATCGCACGGTGATATCGGTGTCGACGTTAATGGCGACGATGTCTTAGTGATGATCAGTTGGGATTACATCAGCTATGTTCGTTTGAATGATGGTAAACGGGTTAATTTGGCAGTTTCCAACAATGTGGCTCCAATTGCAGGGCATGGTCATATTTCCTGCAGAAATATCAATCGCCCGGGTTGGTGCTATTTTTCTTCGTACGACTCTTCCAGAGTGGGCGCTGTCAAAATCGGTATGGCTGCTGGTGAACCTACCTACACTGATAACGATGGTCTAAATGTTGTCGAAGGGCTCGGCGTTGTAGAGCACTGGGGTTTTCATCGCTCGAGCTTTTCTGAATACAACTCGCAACCTCGCGCCAGTGCCAGCCCAAGTGGTCAGAAGTTAGTAATTACATCGGACTGGTATGGTCGTGGTGAAATTAATGACTACACCCTAGAGCTAAAACCTTAGTAGTCCAAGCCCTCCACCTGCTTACAGGTAAAATTACCCATCAGGAAAAGCGTTCGGTGGGTATTGATTAAGTTTATACTAGCGCCAGCCCGTCTTTAATATGTGGTTATGCGTGTTGTTCATATAATTTCGAACTTAAATTTGGGGGGCGCTGAAACCACGCTTTTCCAACTAGTCGTTCACAATCATCAAGATCACTCCATTGTTGTCTCCTTGCAAGACGATGGTGTTTATGGCGAACGCCTGCGCCAGGCTGGTGTTGATGTGGTGTCTTTGGGGATGCCTAAAGGTCGAGTTAATTTTGCTGGTGCAAAAGAGCTATTTTTATTGCTTCGAAAAACCAACCCAGATGCTATTCAAACCTGGATGTATCACTCTGATCTTTTTGGCGGTATGGTGGCCAGACTGGCGGGTAAGAACCGGGTTTGCTGGGGTATTCATCACAGCAATTTAAATAAAGATGCCAACAGTTCGGTATTACTATTCCTTGTAAAACTTTGTGCAGTTATGTCCAGAGTTATTCCGAAACGGATTATTAGCTGCTCAAATAAAAGCACACAAGTGCATCGAGCTAAAGGTTACGCCGATTCCAAATTTCGCACGGTTAGCAATGGCTACGACTTATCTCAGTTTACTTTCAATGAACAGTCGCGTATCTCAAACCGACAGCGCTGGTCTATTGATGGTGAAGTTTTATTGGGCATGGTTGGACGCTGGGATCCTCAAAAAGATCATCAAAATTTAATTCAGGCAATAAGTTTATTGAATGCCAATGTAACCGGTCAGCCAACACGCTGTGTGTTGGTTGGCAAGGGTATGTCAATTGACAATCACGAATTGATGCAATTGTTAGATCAATACGATGCCCAACGTTTTTTTATTTTGGATGGTCTGTCGAACGAGGTGGCTGGGATTATGAGCGCCATTGACATTCATATTTTATCCAGCAAAGGCGAAGCGTTTCCGAACGTTGTGGCTGAGGCCATGGCCTGTAAAACCCCTTGTGTAGTAACCGATGTAGGTGATGCCAAAGAAATAGTGGCGCAAACCGGTTGGGTAGCAGAGCCGGAAAATCCGGACTCGCTGTCAAAGGCAATCGGCTTAGCTGTGCAGGCCGCTGGTACTCGGGAAAGCTGGCAAAAACGGCGTGAACAGTGCGTTAGCCGAATAGAACAGCACTACGAAATTTCTATGATTGTGGAGCAGTATCGGGAAGTTTGGACGCAGCTGCATGCTTGATTGCTTGTGGCAGCGCATTATTGTCGATTATTACCCGATTTTTAGCGGCTTTTCAAATGGCCATATTCGGGCTAAATGGTTAAACTAACTCATATTTTGTAGGATGGCTGATTAAAGACATGGCAAGAGCTCGATCTGCAACCTTGGCTTCGTGGTTTTCACCCGAAAGTACTTGGCTTAGTCGTTTGACGTTATCGTCAGGCCTACTGTCGATGTTGCTTTTTTTCGGAGCGCCGTCTGTTCTATTGGCGCAGACTTCCGACCAACAATCCATCAAGTTGGGCGAAACTGATCTGTACCCAGAGCTGGAAATACAATACTTACAGAACAATAATGCTTTTTTAGCGCCGGCCGGCGCTGAAGTTGAGAGTGCCGGAGTGGTGATTTCGCCTCAGTTTAATTGGGTTGCGGACCGCCGTTTGCTCACATTGCGCGGAAATTACACAGGTGCTTACGGTCGCCAGGGTGAGTCTGCGCTAGACTTCAACGATCACTTGTTTCGTCTGGAAGCAGCGGCTGAAATTACCGCTCGCAAACGCACTAAAGGCAAAGTTGAACTGGAATTTGGTCATCAAGACTTGGGTGACGGATTCACACGCGGAATTGCAGACAGCGACAGCGACGCAGTAACTTTTACTCGGTTTATAGCGCAAGGTGATTACACGTATGGCGCCAAAACAGCAAAGGGTAATGTTACGGGTGGGGCCAAAGTGGTTTCCCACACGTATTCTAGTCGTTCCGACCTAACGAGTGGCGACGATTACACGGTATTTGAGCCGTTTGGTATATTTTCGTACCGGGTTTCACCGGCCGCAAGAGCATTAGCTGAGATCCGAGTTGGCCTATATTCTTTTGGTAACAGTAACCTGGACCGTAACGACATCAGTATTCTTACCGGTTTGGAATTCGCTCAGACTGAAAAATCGGGCGGTAGTATTAAAATAGGTACAACACTGTCCGATTTTGGCGCCGCGGGGCGAGATAAAGAGTCAAATTTGCTGGTTGAAGGTTCGTTGTTTTACAAACCCAAATCCTACTCAGAATTCACATTAACTATGAATCGCTCGTTGGACAACGATAGTGGATCTCCTGTGGAAAACCTGTCAGTTCAAGCCACGAGCGACGAAGTCGATTTGGAATGGCGTCACGAATGGTCATCTCGGGTTTACCACAATGTTAACGTCGGTTATCGCGGTGTCGATGCAGGCTGTCCTGATGATGATGTGGCCACCAATTTGGCTGGTTTAGAACTGAATTTCAAAGTAAGGCGCTGGATTGAGTTTGGCCTAAGCGCCGACTATTCCAAGAGAACGGCGTCGATTTGTTCACAAAATGATGGTTCTACTCCCGATTTGGATTACGAGCGTCAATTGGTGGGCGCACATGTACGCGCAACATTGTAAAATTGCTCAGAAGAGGAGTCTTGTAAGTCTTTCAGGTGCTGATTTCTACTATAACGGCTTGTAAACTTAACAAGTCTTCATCCTAGAAGTATGTCCGTTTGTGTACCATTGCTCATTACGGTTCGGACGTTTCATCTCTTCACCGTTTTGAGAACCTTGCTCGGTCGGAACAGCTCTGGTTTTAGTATTCTTAAATTTGTCGTCAGTTCGTGAGGTTATCCACCCAATGTGTAAGTTATTCAGTCGCATAGCGACAGGATTGTTATTGCTACTAATTAGCGTTAATTTCGCCCACGCGCAAAGCGAGGCGTCTTATCAGCTTGGCGAAGGTGATAAAATATCCATTCAGGTTTTTGATGAACCAGATCTAACTCTCGATGCTCAGATAGGTGCTAGTGGTGTAATTAATTACTCCTATCTAGGCGACCTGCAGGTAGCCGGTAAAACCACTCAGGAATTAGAACAGGAAATTACACGTTTACTTCGTGACGGTTATCTTGTTAATCCTTCTGTTAACGTCACCGTTCAGGGCTACCGCCCATTTTTCATCAACGGTGAAGTTAGGTCTCCCGGTAGTTATCAGTACCAACCAGGGCTTACGCTTGAGAAAGCAATTGCATTGGCTGGCGGTTTGACCGATCGCGCATCAACTCGGAAAATGTTTGTGTTGCATGCCGAAAGCTCTGACCAAAAACAAACGAAAGCAAAAATGCAAACTAAAATCGCCCCTGGCGATATCATCTCG
The DNA here is from genome assembly GCA_937923565.1 of uncultured Granulosicoccaceae bacterium. Classification (GTDB taxonomy): domain Bacteria; phylum Pseudomonadota; class Gammaproteobacteria; order Granulosicoccales; family Granulosicoccaceae; genus Granulosicoccus. Next base: position 9,149 of record CALDTX010000249.1, read on the forward strand.
ATTAAAGAAGGGTTTTTCTAATGGCGATCGAAGCCAATAACTATAATAACGATATGATCGAAGACTCTGACGACGAAAGCGGCCAGTCCTTAACTGAGCAACTCGATCTCCAACACTATTTAAGAATACTGCGTAAACACAAATGGCCTATTACGCTATTCACAGCAGCAGTTACAGCGCTTGCCGCATATTATGCGTTCACTGCAACACCCATATACAACTCGACATCTACACTGCTTATTGAACAGCAAAAAACCAATGTACCGAACATTGAAGAGTTGTTTGGTTTAGATACGCAAAGTTCAGACTATTACCAAACGCAGTTTGAACTACTTAAATCGCGATCACTGGCGGAGCGTGTTATAGGACATGTTGGTCTTTGGAACAATGCTGAACTTTCGCCTTCAGCACTTGAAGCGCAAGCAAAGCTTGATGCAGCCAAACGTAGTGCTTTGGGCGACAGCGGTGTTGATGGCGTTAAAGGTTTCTTCTCTGGCTTACTTGATCAGGTTGGTTTATCTGGAGATGCTGCATCTGTAGATTCAGCAAACAGTACCGTTGTTGAGCCTCTTGATCTCAATGTTGTGGGAACTGATGTGCTTCCAGTTAATGCATCAGATTCTGTTGGTCCGGCCAGTGAGAATGAGCGCTCTAAGGTAATTGCTAACTTCATGAGTCGCGTCAGTATTACACCTGTGCGTAAAACCAAGTTAGTTAAAATTAGTTATGAATCTTCAGATCCGCTCTTAGCTGCACGTGTAGCTAATGCTATTGGCGAGCAGTACATCGAAGCCTATTTGGAAAACAAGCTCGAACGTACCGCGAAAGCTGACGAAGTCATGGATGGAAAACTTACCAGTTTAAAAGAGTCGTTAGAAGAATCTGAACAACGGCTTATTGAATATAAAGAAGCCAATGGTTTGGTTGATGTTGGCGGAAGTGTTAATCGGCTTTGGGAACAGGAACTGTTGTTGCTCACGACAGAGCTAGCTCAGGCAAGAAGTGAACTGTCTGCTGCAAATGATATTTACAGAGACGTGCAGTCATTGCGCAATAACCCGGAACTATTGCAATCAGTACCTGGTGTGCAAGCAGATCCTCTGGTTCAGAGAACTAAAATCGAAGAAGGTCAGGCGCAACGAGCACTAGATGAGTTGCTTAACCGTTACGGTGAGCGTCATCCACGTGTCGTTGATGCAAAATCTCAACTTAAAACGTTGAATAGCACGTTACAAGGTCACGTTGTTCGTGTTGCCAATTCAATTGAAAAGCAATACCAGCTAAAACGTCAAAAAGTAGCGACTATTGAAAGAGAGTTGGCTGCTGGTAAAAAAACCATCACCGATACAGGCTCGAAGCAGTTCGAATTGGAAGATCTTGAGCGTGAAGTGGCCACTAAACAAAGCATTTTCGACAAGTTTTTTAACTCTCGCAGTGAAGCTGAATCGGCCGATGGTTTAGAAACGGCTAACGCGATTATTTCTGATAGAGCAGTAGCGCCGATAACCCCTATTAAGCCTAAAAAGCAATTAATAATCGCGCTTGCCGGGTTGGCTTCATTGGTGTTGTCGATGTTAATGGCTTTCCTTTACGAACAAATGGACGACACCATCAAAAGTACCAACGATATTGAAGGCAAGTTGGGCATGAAGCTGTTGGGTATCCTGCCATTAGTTAAAAATGGCTTGTTTAACCGAGCCAGAGATTTGCCGCTGAATCCGGCTGAAATCCCAGATAACAAAGGTACGTTTTCAGAGGCTGTAAACACTGTCAGAACAGCACTGTGTATGGACGATAGAGCTGGCCCGCGTAAAGTTATAATGGTCACGTCATCCGTGCCGGGTGAAGGTAAATCTACGGCTTCAATAAACTTAGCTTACTCGCTCGCTCAGCTGGAGCGTGTATTGTTAATTGACTGCGATATGCGCCGACCCACTGTCGCGAAAGCCGCAGGTATGGATAAAAACGTATCGGGTTTAAGTAACCTGATCACCAATTCTGCTCCAGCCAAAGAATGTATCAAACGAGGCGCATTCGATGGTGCATTAGACATACTGCCTTCAGGGCCAATTCCTGATCAGCCTTTGGAGTTGTTGTCCTCTAAACGATTCGAGAAGATTGTTGAACAACTTAGCCAGCATTACGATCGCATCGTAATCGATAGCGCGCCAACACAAGCCGTATCAGATGCATTGGTTCTGAGTAAGTTGTGTGATGCAGTTGTCTATGCGGTTAAGTCGCACGACACATCTATCGAGCTGGTTCGTCGTGGTCTACAACGTCTGAAGCAAGTTAAAGCACCGGTAGCTGGTGTATTGATCACTCAGGTAGATATCGACAGAATTACCGCTTATGGTGGCGATTACTACTATCAGGGTTACTATGATTACTATGGTTACACTGAAAAAGGTACCAAGCGTGGTGGTAAACTACGGCTGTCTCAAGAAGAGCTTATCAGCATCAAAAACGATGATAGCGATGTGAACCTGGATCTAGACTACGGTTTGGAAAACGGCGGCAGTGCTAAGTTGAATGGTAGAGCTGTTAACGGTACAAGCAATGGTGTTGCAAGCAACGGCATGGCAAGAGCAAGTGCACTAGCAACTGCTGCGAAAAATTCAGTGGACGATAACGCCGAGTTTGATCTTACTGCTCAAATGGATGTTCCGGCTATGCCAAGCGATCGTTCTCGCCGTAACAGACCAAACGGTGATACCAACAAAAAACGATTCAGTGACGATCTCGATATTATCTAAAAGGGATTAGGTTAGTAATAAAAAAAGCCGCTTTATAGCGGCTTTTTTTATGTGAGCTTTTCAAGCTTCCTTACTGTTTATCTGTAAATAGGTAGCTAGATAACCACAGGTTCTACCAGCAAAGACACGCCATACGTCTTTAGCACATCAGCGCGAATGTCTTCCGAGAAAGATAACAACTCGGAGCCATTGCCTTGCCCATGGTGGACCAGTACAAGCGCTTGCTTATCGTACACAGCGACGTTGCCGGCTTTTCTGCCGCGCCAACCGAGTGAATCTATTAACCACGCTGCGGAAAGCTTTACAGAGCTATCTGACTGCGGTTGCGATACCACCTGTGGAAATTTTTCCACAAGGTTGTCAAAAAACTCACGAGTAACAATAGGGTTTTGGAAAAAACTACCGGCATTGCCGAGCACGTTTGGGTCGGGTAGTTTTGACTCTCGCACTTTAATAACCGCATCGCTGACCATTTCAGGCGTAAGTTTTTGATCGCCGTAATG
>CALDTX010000250.1 GCA_937923565.1 uncultured Granulosicoccaceae bacterium
AGCACCGACCAATGCAACCGTTTTACCCGCGGCAACTTCCAAAGACACATCATTAATACCAGCCGTGGTACCCGCATACTGAAACGAAATATCTTTAAACAAGATTTGCCCACTAATGGGTTTGCTGAGCACTTGTTCACCGGTATCGCGCACACTGCTGCGTTGTTCAATCAAGCCTAGTATTCTTCGGGTGCTGGCCATAGCACGTTCGTATAAATCTACCGTTGTGGCCAATCGTGTTAGTGGCCATAAAAGGCGCTGCGTTAAAAACACCAACATGCCATAAGCGCCAACGTTTAGCGTGCCATCCAATGCCATAAAACCGCCAACAATAAACGTTGCTAAAAAACCAACTAATATCGCCATCCGTATTAATGGCACAAAAGCCGAACTCACTTTTATGGCACGTCTGTTGGCTGCAACGTAATCAGAACTCACTTCGGCTAAACGAGCCGATTCAAGCTTTTCAGCCGTAAACGACTTAATGGTTGCGATGCCACCCAAGTTATTAGCTAATCTGTTCGCAAGGCCACCGACCAATTGGCGCACATCTGTGTATAAGGGCGTGGCCTTACGCATAAAATAAAACGCACCCCAAATAACCACCGGGATTGGTGCTATGGCCATCCAGGCAAGCGTAGGAGACACATAGAAAAAAACGCCGCCCACCAACAATACGCTCATAAATACCTGAAGAAAATCATTGGCACCACCATCCAGGAAACGCTCTAGCTGGTTTACATCATCATTAAGAATAGAGCTTAATTCACCCGAACCACGACTTTCAAAAAATGCCATGTCTTGGCGCTGAACCTGATCATACGCATCCTGACGCATCTCGGCTTGGAGGTCTTGTGCCAAATTACGCCACAGAATTAGATACAGGAATTGGAATAAAGATTCGCCTGCCCAGATAACGAAGGTTAGCGCGCCTAATACGAGAATTTGCGACTTAGGCGTTTCGAAACCCAAGCTGGCAACAAAACTGGTTTCTTGATTAACAATGACGTCAATCGCTATGCCAATCAGAATCTCCGGCATCACATCAAAAAAGGTATTCAGAGCCGAGCAGAGCGAGGCAAGAAGAATACGCACACGGTACCCTTTCGCGTATCGAATTAGCTCCACCAATGCGCCAAAACTTGTCACACTGCCACGCATAAACCCACCAAAGTTAAAGCCCAGAACGCAAAAAAGCCCGGTTTGAATACAAACCGGGCTTTTTTGCTAAAACAGTTTTCTTCAAAAGCGTTTGATTAATCGCTTTTTTCAACAAACTCAATAATGGCCATTGGTGCGTTATCGCCAGGGCGCATGCCGCACTTTAAGATACGTGTGTAACCGCCAGGGCGGGTTTGAAAACGCGGACCAATGTCAGTAAACAATTTACCAACGGCTGCTTTGTCGCGTAAACGCGCAAAGGCCAAACGACGCTTGGCAACGTTGTCTTCCTTGCTCATGGTTACCAATGGCTCTACAACACGTCGTAGTTCCTTGGCTTTTGGCAAGGTTGTTTTTATCGATTCATGCTCTACCAGAGACGCTGCCATGTTACGGAACATAGCTTGGCGATGGCTGCTGTTTCTGTTGAGCTGACGCCCACTCTTACGATGTCTCATTATCTTTTACTCGCTTGCGACTAGTTGCAAACTTAATATGATTATTAATTACTTGCCCAACTCGCGCTGCTTTTGCAGCTCGGGAGGGGGCCAGTTCTCAAGACGCATACCCAAGGACAATGCCTGTTGAGCGAGTACATCTTTGATTTCTGTGAGTGATTTTTTGCCCAAGTTTGGTGTTTTAAGCAATTCCACTTCGGTACGTTGTATTAAGTCGCCGATATAGTAAATGTTTTCCGCTTTCAGACAATTTGCAGATCGAACTGTTAGTTCTAAGTCGTCAACTGGACGTAACAGAATTGGATCAATATCGGACGCCTGCTCTTCTTCAGGTGTTTGTGTCTCTGCTTTGAGATCAACAAACACAGACAACTGTTCTTGCAGAATAGTGGCTGACTTACGGATAGCCTCTTCAGGGTCAATTGTACCGTTGGTTTCGAGATCGATGATTAATTTGTCTAAGTCTGTGCGTTGTTCAACACGAGCACTGTCGACGTTATAGGCAACTTTGTGAACAGGACTGAAAGACGCATCAATTTGTAAACTACCGATAGGGCGATTCTCGCCTTCGTCCAGTTTTCGATGAGAAGCGGGTTCATAACCACGACCAACGCGCGCGCGAATCGTCATATTCAGATTCGTGTTGCCTGTTAAGTTACAAATAACGTGGTCAGGGTTAACAATTTCGATATCGTGATCTAACGAGATATCAGCTGCTGTTACAACACAAGGACCCTGTTTAACCAACTTCAACGTTGCTTCTTCTTTGGCGTGCATGATGATCGACACACCTTTCAAATTCAGCAAGATATCGAGTACATCTTCCTGCACACCTTCCATTGTGGTGTACTCGTGCAAGACGCCTTCGATTTCGGCTTCATAAATGGCTGCACCTGGCATTGATGACAACAGAATACGGCGCAACGCATTACCCAAGGTGTGACCAAAACCTCGCTCTAATGGTTCTAGCGTAACCTTCGCATGATTCGAACTGGATGCAGAAACATCAACAATTCGTGGTTTTAAAAACTCGGTTTGCATGGCATTCAACCTGAATAAACTCAACTGAAACTACAAAGCGCCAACATTCGGCGCCACAGGTATACGCGGAATTACTTCGAGTACAATTCCACTACCAGCGATTCGTTTATTTCCGCTGGTAATTCAGAACGATCCGGCACTGCTTTAAACGTGCCTTCAAATTTCTTGGAATCGACCTCAACCCAACCCGGAACACCACGCTGCGATGCTAATTCCAATGCATCTGCAATACGGGCTTGTTTCTTCGCCTTTTCGCGAATAGAAATCACCTGATTAGGTTTCACTTGATATGAAGCAATATTGACAATTTTACCGTCAACCAAGATAGATTTATGTGACACCAACTGACGTGACTCTGAACGGGTAGATCCAAAACCCATTCGATACACGACGTTGTCTAAACGTTGCTCTAACATGCTAAGCAGGTTTTCGCCTGTAGCACCTTTAGTAGCAGCAGCCGCTTTATAGTAATTACGGAACTGCTTTTCCAGCACACCGTACATACGGCGAAGCTTCTGTTTTTCACGCAATTGCAATGCGTAATCTGATGGTCGACCGCGCTTGGCGCCCTGCATACCTGGAGGTGTTTCCAAGTTACACTTCGACTCAAGCGGACGTAAGCCCGACTTCAGGAACAGATCGGTACCTTCACGACGGCTTAACTTACACTTCGGACCAATATATCTAGCCACTGATTACACTCCAACCTTCTGTCTTAGACCACATTGCATCAAGTTATACACGGCGCTTTTTAGGCGGCCGGCAGCCATTATGGGGAATTGGCGTAACGTCCAGGATGCTGCTGATCTTGAAACCCACATTATTTAATGAACGAACTGCTGAATCGCGCCCTGGGCCTGGGCCTTTCACTCGTACATCGATATTCTTTAACCCATACTCTTTTGCAGCTTCACCAGCACGCTCTGCAGCAACCTGTGCGGCAAATGGCGTACTTTTACGTGAACCACGAAAACCTGAACCACCGGCAGTTGCCCATGAAAGCGCATTGCCTTGGCGGTCAGTGATCATCACGATCGTGTTATTGAACGACGCGTGAATGTGTGCGATACCGTCAGTGACGGTACGGCGAACTTTTTTCTTTGTGCTAGCGGCCATACTGATTCTCGATTCTTATTAGCGCTTCAAAGGACGACGAGGCCCTTTACGCGTACGTGCATTGGTTTTCGTACGCTGACCGCGCAATGGCAATCCGCGACGATGGCGAATACCACGGTAGCAGCCAAGATCCATCAAACGTTTGATGTTCATGGACACATCACGTCGAAGATCACCCTCAACCGTAAATTTGCCTACCTCAGTACGCAAATTCTCAATTTCAGATTCTGATAAATCGCGTACTTTAGTGTCGGTGGCAACACCTGCGTGACCACAGATTTCCACTGCGCGAGTACGTCCGATACCATAAATAGACGTAAGTGCGATCCAGGTGTGTTTCTGGACCGGAATATTGATGCCTGCTATGCGGGCCATGCGCTTCTCCGATTAACCCTGACGCTGCTTGTGACGTGGATCAGTATTGCAAATAACGCGAATTACGCCTTTGCGTTTTACCACTTTACAGTTGCGACAAATTTTTTTGACTGATGCTCTAACTTTCATTCGTTTTCTCCAACAGGCCGCCTAAAGGCTGCTATCGAGCGCCTCGCGGTGCTGTTCCCTTCTGGCCTGACTTTTTCATCAAACCTTCGTATTGATGGCTCATCATGTGTGCCTGAGCTTGCGCTACAAAATCCATGACAACTACAACAATGATCAGCAATGAAGTACCACCAAAATAAAATGGTACATTCCAACCTAAGATCAAGAACTCAGGTAATAAACAAACGAGAGTGATATAAATAGCACCAACTGCCGTCAGACGGGTCATTACTCCATCAATATATTTTGCTGTTTCTTTACCAGGACGTATACCTGGAATAAAGGCACCAGCTTTCTTTAAATTATCAGCAGTTTCCCTCGAATTAAAAACCAAAGCTGTATAAAAGAAAGTAAAAAATATTATTGCTAAAGCATAAAATAATACATAAAGAGGCTGACCAGGTTGTAACATTTGAACAAAATCC
>CALDTX010000251.1 GCA_937923565.1 uncultured Granulosicoccaceae bacterium
ATTGGCCACACTGGATGGCACAGACACGCCGCTTGCGCCCGTATCCACCAAAAATGTGACCTGATGACCATTAATTTGGCCTGAAACGACGTAATGTCCCCAGCGATCAGCCTCTAGTTGGACAGATTTTGTACCGCCTGGAGTTGAAATATCCGCTGGAATTTGGCCGAGTTCGCGTTTTTCGAGCCATTGCTGCACGAACCAGGTGCCAAAGCCGAGCAGCATCAACCAGAAAGCGATAATCATCCATTGGCCGATTCGTGTCGATTCGTCATCAGGTTCTCTCCCTGAATCGGTAGTCATATTGCTTGTGATCTCACCTGATGGCCCTATTTTTCGTTACAATGGCGGGTTTACCGCCGTTGGCTTTTCATTTGCTTGATTTGATCGACCGGTTAGCAGGGGTTGTAACGGCCCGCTGGCTGCGTCAGAACTTTAACAGCAACTAACTTTTTTCGGCAACTAACATTAGTTTCGCCCGGCAACTAATTGCTGGGCGTTTTTCCTTATATCGCGAGTATCGACATGACTGACCTTTCGCACTACCGAAACATTGGCATCTTTGCCCACGTGGACGCAGGTAAAACCACTACTACCGAGCGCATTCTAAAGCTAACCGGCAAAATTCATAAAACCGGTGAAGTGCATGATGGTGAAGCTACCACAGACTTTATGGACCAAGAGCAAGAGCGTGGTATCACTATTCAATCAGCTGCAACCAGCTGTGAGTGGGATGGCCATCGTTTCAACATCATTGATACGCCGGGACACGTTGACTTCACTATTGAAGTTTATCGTTCGCTGAAAGTGCTCGATGGTGGTGTTGGCGTTTTCTGTGGTTCTGGTGGTGTTGAGCCACAGTCTGAAACTAACTGGCGTTACGCTAACGAATCAGAAGTTGCCCGTATCATTTTCGTTAACAAGCTCGATCGCATGGGCGCTGATTTCTATCGCGTTGTTGATCAAATCGAGAACGTACTGGGTGCGCGCACCATTCCTATGACGTTGCCAATCGGCACAGAAGACGACTTCGTTGGCGTTGTTGATCTGCTCGAAGAAAAAGCCTACATCTGGGACGACTCTGGTAATCCAGAGAACTACGAGCTCACCGATGTGCCTGCAGACATGGTAGAGAAGGTTGCGGAATACCGCGAAAAACTGGTTGAAATTGCACTTGAGCAAGATGATGCTGCCATGGAGCGTTATTTTGAAGGTGAGATTCCTGATATCGCAACACTTAAAGCTTGCATACGCAAGGGCACAATCGCGTTGGACTTCTTCCCCACGTATTGTGGTTCTGCGTTCAAGAATAAAGGTGTTCAGAATGTTCTAAATGCAGTTGTTGACTTCCTGCCTGATCCAACTCAGGTGAAGCCGCAGCCAGAAATGGATTTGGAAGGTAACGAACTGGGTACTTATGCGATTGTTGACCCCACTAAACCAATGCGTGCATTAGCGTTCAAAATTATGGACGACCGCTTTGGCGCTTTAACGTTCTTGCGGGTTTACTCGGGTACGTTAAACAAAGGCGATACCGTTGTTAATACCTTTACCGGTAAGAACGAGCGTATTGGTCGTATTGTTGAGATGCATGCTGATTCTCGTGAAGAGCTTGAGTCAGCTACAGCGGGCGACATCGTTGCAGTGTTGGGTATGAAGAATGTGCAAACGGGTCATACGTTGGCAGATCCGAAAAACCCGGCTACATTGGAACCGATGGTATTTCCTGATCCTGTTATTTCGATCGCAGTGTCTCCAAAAGACAAAAGCGCATCAGAAAAGATGGGTGTGGCACTTGGCAAGATGATCGCTGAAGATCCTTCTTTCCGCGTTGAAACTGACGAAGACAGTGGTGAAACCATCCTGATGGGTATGGGTGAATTGCACCTGGATATCAAGATCGACATTATGCGTCGGACACACGGTGTAGAAGTTGAAGTGGGTAAACCTCAGGTGGCTTATCGTGAAACTATCACGCAGCCTATTGAAGATACCTACACGCATAAGAAGCAATCAGGTGGTTCCGGTCAGTTTGGCCGCATTGACTTTATCATCGAGCCCGGTGAGCCAGGCAGTGGTTATGAATTCGAGTCGAAGGTTACCGGCGGTAATGTGCCACGTGAATATTGGCCTGCTGTTGAAAAGGGCTTTCGTTCCAGCGCCGATCAAGGTGTGTTGGCGGGCTACCCATTATTGGACTTCAAAGTCACATTAATGGACGGTGCTTTCCACGCGGTGGATTCTTCTGCACTAGCGTTTGAAATTGCTGCAAAGGCCGGTTACCGACAGTCGATACCAAAAGCTGGACCACAACTGATCGAACCGATCATGAAGGTTGATGTGTTCACGCCTGATGATCACGTGGGTGATTGTATCGGTGACTTAAATCGCCGACGTGGCATGATCAAGTCGCAAGAAGCAGGACCAACGGGTGTGCGTATTAAAGCGGATGTGCCATTATCAGAAATGTTTGGCTACATTGGCGACTTAAGAACCATGACTTCTGGTCGAGGTCAGTTCTCAATGGAATTTTCGCACTACTTGCCATGTCCGAAAAACGTTGCAGACGTCGTTATCAAAGAAGCTCAGGAACGAGCTAAAGCGTAACTGCAAAGTGAGGTAAATTAACGCCTCGACCGCGTGTTCATCGTGGTCGAGGCGTTAAGTGTATTGTCTTCTGTTTTACCTTCTATTATCCCTTCAAGTTGTTCTGCGTTTTCTATCGTACGTTTTCTATCGCACGTTTTGTTGTCTGACGCTTAAGACGTATTGCTTTGATAGCCCTTGGGCACAACAACAACACCGTTACTTGATACGGTAAACCTTTGTTCATCCAAAGCTTGGTTATAGCCGATTTCCATGCCGGCTGGTATAACGACGTGTTTGTCGACAATGCATTTACGCAGCTTCGCGCCTGCGCCCACCTGAACATTATCAAAAAGAATACTGGACTCGAGTTGTGCACCGTTTTCCACTTTGACATTGGCCGACAGGATAGATTCTTTTATGGATGCGCCAAATACCATGGAGCCGCTTCCGAGTATTGAATTTCGAATTTTACTGGTGGCTTGGTCGTCGGTTGTAACCACTCGGGCAGGCGGGTGCTGACCTTGGTAGGTGCGGATTGGCCACGAGTCCTGATACAAGTTTAATGGCGGCTGTGGTAAAAGCAGATCCATATTGGCGGTGTAGTAGGAGTCGATCGTGCCAACATCGCGCCAATATCTGTCTTGAGATACGCGACCAGTACTGCTGCCAAAATGATAGCTGGCTACCCGGTGCGACTTAATCATTTTAGGCAAAATATCGTGCCCAAAATCGTTAGCCGATGCACCGTCGGCATTATCTAACGATAGCTGCTCAGCCAACACTTCACGATTAAAAATATAAATGCCCATAGAAGCAAGCGCATGTTTTGGGTCATTAGGCATTGCCTTGCAATTGCTAGGCTTTTCTTCAAACGCCACGATGCGATCAGAATCATCGATGGTCATAATGCCAAAGGCGTGCGCTTCATTGAGTGGCACTTGCATACAAGCAACCGTTAAGTCAGCGCCAAGTTCGAGGTGTCGCTGCATCATAGCGGCATAATCCATTCGGTATATGTGATCGCCGGATAGAATAAGAACATGTTTTGCATCGCTGCGTTCGAGCAAAAAGTTATTTTGATAAATAGCATCTGCCGTGCCGCTGTACCAGGAATCGCCCGTACGCATTTGCGGTGGTAGAGCTGTTATATACTCGCCTAACTCAGGACTAAAGATCGACCAAGCATCGCGTAAATGTTTTTGTAAAGAATGCGATTTGTATTGTGTAAGAATCAATACACGACGGATGCCGGAATGCAGGCAATTGCTTAGTGTGAAATCGATGATGCGAAACTTACCACCAAATGGAACGCTGGGTTTTGCACGGTCGGATGTTAAAGGATAAAGACGAGACCCTTGCCCTCCGGCGAGTAACATACAAATGGTATCTTCTAACATAACGTCTCTTGATAGTGAAACAGGTTTAGGTTTTAAGCGAGTGCTGAGTGGTTTTACTAGTGGTTTAGCGCTAAGGATAAAACGCTAGATAGCCAGCTTTTTTTACGGCACGTCGATCAACAATACTTTGCCTGTTTAAGACTAGCACTAATCAGTGTGGCGAAGAACGACTTCTTGTTTCTAATTTCTTAGTTTGTGTTTTTTATGCAAAATTAATTGTGAGCTTTATTAGCGCATTTTTGGGTGCTAGATGGGTGTGCTCTGGTTTGGTGCGTGAGTGCACGCAAAGTGTGCGCATTGCCAGCAACGACGAAACATCTCTCTCTTCTGGATGGTGGGTGTTGGGTTTGGAAAATGATTTTTTTATAACGATAGGGTGGTGCGTATAAGCGTTAGTTTTAAATGCAACATTCTTCGGTAGTACTTGTGCTCGTTGCCGCAATAGCACACCTCTTTTGGCGCGACTATGGTCGGTTCTTTTGCCATGGCGTTTTCGTGCAATTGCTGCGAGATGCCCCTCAACGACCGCTATCGGCACCGTAAGCGGTTTGCACTTGGTGTTTTCAAAAGTCGATAAGTCATCGAACTGCACAGTTTTCACAGTTACGCCGACTAAATCGCCGATGTTGCGTTGGCACAAATTGCTGCCAAATCCGAACCGAATTGTGGAGTTGATACGCCGTTTTTTCTGACGGTAAGTGGGTTTGAAAGTTGCGGAGGGGATTATTTTAGGGCATTTTTGCATTCTTTTTGCCCACAAGTGTCCACAGCGCTGGTTCGCGCGTGTAGGATAAAGAAAAACCGAATTTCACGACTAATAATTGCCATGCTCGACACCACAAATGACCCCAAAGGCCTTCTTAGCCCGTTACCAGACACAACGGTTAATGTAGCCGACACTTTTGGTCTAGATGTAGACTTACAAATCCCAGCTTATAGCGAAACCTCAGAACGAGTTCCTGAGCTCGATCCCACCTATCTGTTCGACAAACGAACCACACTAGCCATATTGGCAGGCTTCGCCAACGATTGGCGAGTGCTTATCAGTGGTTTTCACGGAACAGGTAAGTCGACGCATGTAGAGCAGGTTGCGGCACGGCTCAACTGGCCCTGCTTACGAATCAATCTCGACAGCCATGTCAGCCGTATCGATTTAATCGGTAAGGATGCCATCGTGCTTCAGGATGGTAAGCAGGTTACTGAGTTTCAGGACGGAATTTTGCCGTGGGCATACCAGCGTAATGTGGCATTGGTATTCGATGAATATGACGCAGGCCGTCCCGACGTTATGTTTGTTATCCAGCGGGTGCTGGAGTCCACCGGTAAGCTAACCCTACTAGACCAAAGTCGGGTTATTTCGCCGCACCCGGCTTTCCGATTTTTTGCAACAGCCAATACCGTTGGTTTAGGTGACACCACTGGGCTTTACCATGGCACTCAACAAATTAACCAAGCACAGATGGATCGCTGGTCGATTACCACGGTACTTAATTATTTAGCGCCCGAGCAAGAGCAAAAAATTGTTCTGGCGAAAGCACCGCATTTGCAAAACCCAGAAGGTGAAGAACTGGTTCGTAAAATGGTGTCGCTGGCTAACCTAACGCGTAGCGCTTTTCGCAATGGTGATCTTGCCACTGTAATGAGCCCACGTACGCTTATTACCTGGACTCAGAACATGAGCTTCTTTAAGGATAAAGGCGTGTCTTTCGAGCTAGTATTTCTGAATAAATGCGATCCAGCTGAACGTGCGGTTATTGGAGAGCTTTACCAGCGAGTATTCGCCGAAGAATTATTGTCTGCCGATGGTGACTGATCAAAGTGGTCGACCAGACTAGCGAATCCAGCGAAAACTCTTCCGCAGCCTCTGAAGTTCAAAGCGATGTAAAGGCTGAATCGGAAGAGCAGGCGCTGTGGGCGCAGGTAGATGCTCAACGCGAAGCCGCAAATTTCAAGCATTCAACCGGTGCATGTGCAAGAGCAATCGCCAACGATGCCGATTTCAACATTGCGTTTGATGATGAAGCTAAAGATGTTGATGTTAATAGCGCCAGCATGCCGGCTATTGTGCCAGGCGCTACTACTACGGAGCGAAATGAATCGCGCGGTCGTAGCGACTCCATAGCACTGCATCAACAGTTCCACGACAACTTACTGCACACCAAGGTGCAGCCTAAAACAGACACTTCTCAACGTTGTTTTGCATTGGCCGAACAAACCCGCATCGAATTACTGGGTGGTCGTGAATACGGTGGTATTGCGCATAATTTAAATGCAGCCTTAGAAAAACGTTACCGCTCACTGAATGAGGCCATGCGTGCTCAGCAGGCATTAAGCGACGATAGTGCCGGGCAACGACTGGGCATTGAACACGCTTTGTCACTGTATTTGCGCGAGCAGTTGGGCACAACATTACCGCCTTCTGCTAAAAGTGCGTTAGAACCTTGGCGCGATTGGTTGAAAAAAGAAGTCTCAGAAAAATTTGAAGAAGATACCTTTTCGCTGAGTGACCAAGCGCAATTTGCCAAAGCGTTCCAACAGTTGTTAAAACAGCTCAACATGGATGCCGGAGACGAGCAGGGAGAAGGCGACGACGACGACTTCAAAACACAGGAAGATGCGGAAGATTCTCAATCATCCGATCAGGACGATTCGCGCGGTGAAGATGATGCGTTGTCTGGCATGGATGACTCTGACGCGTCAGATTCCGGAGAGGAGGAAGAAGGTCAGGCTGAAGACGGTGGCGATGCGGTTGAGCCTGATGAAATTCCAGAAGACAGTTCTAGTAACCCGGGTTCACAGTGGCGTCCAGAGCCAGGTAGCGCCACGAGTCGAGATCGTAACGAGTACTTTGTTTACACAACAGAGTTTGATGAAATTATAAAGCCAGGCGATCTGTGCTCCATTGATGAGCTGAACCGGTTGCGCGAGCAGCTTGATCAGCATTTAGGTGATCTACAAAAATTGGTTGGGCGTTTTGCCAATAAACTACAGCGAGTGTTGCTCGCTCAGCAAACGCGCTCCTGGGATTTTGATCAGGAAGAGGGGCAGCTTGATTGCGCCAGGTTAACGCGTGTTTTAACCGACCCTATGATGCCGTTAACCTTTAAGCAAGAACGTGACACCGATTTTCGCGACACGGTGGTGACGCTGCTACTGGATAACTCGGGATCAATGCATGGTCGATCAATTCGTGTTGCCGCTGTGTGTGCAGACATTCTATCCGCGACGTTAGAGCGCTGTGGCGTGAAAGTGGAAGTATTGGGTTTTACAACTGTTGCATGGAAGGGCGGGCATTCACGAGAACGTTGGGTTGAAGCTGGTTATCCTCCGAATCCAGGTCGCTTAAACGATCTACGCCATATTGTTTATAAGTCTGCTGATGCGCCGTATCGTCAATCGAAGCGTAATCTTGGTTTGATGATGAGAAAAGGTTTACTGAAAGAGAATATTGACGGTGAAGCTTTGCAATGGGCTTATTCGCGATTGTTACAGCGTCCTGAACATCGCAAAATTATCATGATGATATCCGATGGTGCGCCAATTGATGACTCCACGCTTTCGACTAATTCGGGCCGTTTTCTCGAGAAACATTTGCGCTTGGTTATTGGAGAGATTGAGCGCCAGAATCAAGTAGAGCTATTAGCCATTGGTATCGGGCACGATGTTGGGCAGTACTATCAAAATGCGGCCACTATACATGACGTTTCTCAGCTGGCAGATGCAATGACACGTCAATTGGTTGAGCTGTTTACGCCTCATTCATCCAGAGTTGAATCGTAAATCATCCAAAGCAGGATCGTGTTTTAATAAAGTCCTTTTGGCGCGCGCTGCCACTGCATGCTATCGAACACAGTTTCATAATCACTTGCTAACTGATAAAGCACTGCCGTATTAATCGCATCGCGTGGACTCCACGCTTTACACGCTAAGCCCAAAATGCGTGGTGCAAGCATTGCCTCCATTTGCACATCTTCACTGGTAAATTCTGCCCAAAACGCACCTTGAATGCCGAGTGTGTTGTCAGTTTTATGCAAGAGCTTGTTTGTGGCTGTATTTTCGTTTTTGCCGTTGCCGTTGCCGTCTCGGTTGTCGTCTTTGTGATCGTTGTTGTTGTTCGATGCTGGATCCCAGTCGATAGTGTCTGCAAGGCTGATCGTCGCCGCCCAGTTAGCGCCCCAATCATCCTCGGACGATGTGTGTGCCATGTCAAAATAGACATGCTGGGCAGGTGTGTGAACCCAGCGGTAAGTAGCACTTTCTTGTTGACCAGGTGGTAGCTCACCTTTCCACGCAAATAATATGGCTTGATTGCCAATGCCCCCGTGATTGCCTGCTTGTGATTCTTCCCACGCACAGGCTTGAATGCCAGCGTCGCTTAAGCTGTCTGCGATCTGTTGCATCGCGAAGCCTTGAATGTCGGCGGTGCTAGTGAGCTGGTGTTGTGATTTGTACGCTTGCATGATAGGAGACAGTTGCCAAGCATTTTCAGGCATTTCGTCGCCACCTATGTGTAAGTGTGAAAATGGAAACAACTCTGCAATTTCAACTGCAAGTTGTTTAAAAAAAGGCAGTGTATCTTCTACAGCTGGGTTGACGACGTTGTTACTGTAACCCTGAACAGAAGGGTTTTGTCCGGCATCGTTCGGGTCGAGCAGGTTGGGGAAAACGTGGCTGATGCATAACGCATGCGCAGGAAATTCTATTTCAGGTAACACTTCAATGTGTAGCTGCTTTGCGTGTTGAATAATATGGCTTACGCAAGCTTTGTTATAGGATCCGCCAGTGGGGCCTGCACCACCAGCGAAAACACCGGGTATGCATTGGTTCTCTCCTCGATACGCAGTTTTTTGCCAAAGTGCGGGCTCGCTTTCTACTTCCACGCGAAAAGCTTCGTCGTCACTGAAGTGCCAGTGAAAGCGATTGAGTTTCAATAAAGACATTAAGTCGAGTAATCGCTTAATCGTCGTATGTTTAAAAAAATGTCTGGCGCAATCAAGGTGTTGGCCTCGCCATGCATAGCGAGGATCATCGAATATAAATCCACTGGGTAGTTTGTTGTTATATGTTGCTCTCAAGTTCAGCAAACTGATTAATGCATAGAACAAGCCTTGCTCATCAGCAGTTTCGATAATGATGTTGCCATTGCCATTGCCATTGCTCGGCAGGTACAAAGAGTAACTGGCAGTATTCATCGTTTTGTTAAAACTAATTTGGGTATTGATGATTCCTGTGTGGATAGTGTTGTCGGTAATCAATGGCTCAAACTGACAGCGTTGTGCCAAAGCATTGATCGATTCAAATTGAGCGTTACCTGATGAGTTATCTGTGATCAATAATTGTTTGAACGATAACAGCGTGGAACCCTCTGGTTCCCATCGGGTAGGTTGGGGTACGAGTTTAAGGTAGTTGTTATCTCGTTGTTCTGTTTTTTTATCGCTGTGGAATGAATGAGTTTTTGTTGGTGTCTCTTGTTTGCTGTTAACGTTAGCGGGTAGGGCATGAACCCCAATCAGGTTGCTATTCACTGGTTCGCATTTGCCGTTGCTCAATCTTAAATAGACTCCTAATGGTAACCAGGCGCGGTTGGCGGCTTTCAGCTGGTCATCGGCATAGGCAACTATAAAGCTTAACGGGTTATCTATTGAAAGCTCACCGTTGAGTTGTACTGCGCTAAAGCCACCAGTAGATTCGATCAACTCGCCGCCACTAATAAGCTGAGCCGGTGCAAGTAGCGAAAAACATAGCACTGGGTTAATTATTTTTTGTTTGTTGCCTGCCGTAACGTGTGCGTTGTTAACTGACAACTCACAGGCCATGTGGCCGGTGTTTGTTATTTGGCTAATAAGCGTGTACTGGGTTAGATTAGTCATGCTTCTCTAGCCGTAGTTCCGCAACGAACTCATAGACATCGCTTCGGTAAAATCCGCTGGTAAGTTCAATTGGTCTGCCGGTGTCCAGATAAGCGGTTCGATCTATCTGCAAAACCGCTGTGCCTTTTGTCACTTGTAAAAGTTCTGCATGTTGTGCAGAAACATTATTGGCATTGATTCTTTGGATGGCGCGCACGGGGGCGTTACCGCTAGCACGAAGCACTTTATACAGCGAGATATCAACTGAGGCTGTATTGGGCAATATATCAACGGGCAAAGAGCTGGTTTCCAGTGCCAGAGGTGTATTGTCGGCGCTACGCAAGCGTTGTACTCTGGCCACTTTCTCTTGTGGGCTTAAACCCAAAATGAGCATTTCGTTGGGCGTTGGTCGGTGTATGCCATGAGATAACACAATTGAAGATGAGCTGAATCCACGCTGCTCCATATACTCGGTGAATGAGGTTAACGACGATAACGACTGTTCTAATCGGTGTTCAGCAGGTAACTCTCTTACGTAGGAGCCCGAGCCTTGTTTTTGCGCAATGAGGTTTTCCTGAATTAATTTCGACATCGCGTTCCTGACGGTGACGCGCGATACGTTTGCAAATTTTGCGATATCTCGTTCTGGTGGTATTTGTGTGCCGGCGGTTAGGGTGCCATCGGTTATCGCGGTTTGTAAGTACCGTGAAAGCTGCCTGTATCGCGGCCCATGGCCCGATTGGAACCATTGCTTTGGCGATAGAAATTGTTCAAGATTTTCGAGGTGCATTTAAATTGGTATTTAAATATTTAAATAAATAATACCAAACAAATTATTGCCTGTCATGTTGATTTGTTGTTTTTGAACAGGTAAATGCTATTAAATAAGCATATTATGCTGGTTTTAATGAAACTGAAATCTGTAGATCGCTCTGCTTTAAAATTTTTGGTATTTAAAAGGTAGTATTTGAGATCTAACTTTGATACTCTGATTGCAGTTGCTCCAACGCAGGTTTGTATCTGGTTTTGGTCGTTGGTGCATTGTTTTGCTGACTCACAGAGACCATAAATGGCTAAAACTGCAATTTCGCAGCAAAAATCAGCATTGTCTGAAACAGCCTTTGCCTGGTTGCTTATCGCCCCTGCCATGTTATTTATTTTGGTTATTGTGGCTTGGCCTTTGTTGGAGACCATCAGGCTTTCCTTCACCGACGCCAACTTAGGTGGTGAGTCCTATGTAGGTACTAAAAACTACGAAGACCTTCTGTCCAGTCGAAAATTTTCTCAAACGGTGTCACGCACTTTTTACTGGATGTTCTTTTCGGTCATGCTCAAGCTAATACTGGGTTTGATTGGCGCTTGTTTATTGAATGCCAATGTGAAAGGTAAGGGCTTGTTCCGTGTATTGGTTATGCCTCCTTGGGTTATTCCGGTGGCTATCGGTTGTATCGGCTGGTTGTGGTTGTACAACGGTCACTTTGGCATTTTGGCAGGCATTGGGCAGCGTCTGGGCATACTCGACGGGCCGTTTGAATTTCTGGCCTACAAGAACAGTGCGTTTTGGTCTGCAATCGTCACCGATGTGTGGGTTGGTACCCCGATGGTGACATTGTTTTTTCTCGCAGCAATGCAAGGTGTGCCTGTCGATTTGTACGAGGCTGCGTACATTGATGGCGCATCGCGGTGGTATCGTTTTCGTCGTATAACAATTCCTCAGATTTTTCCGGTTATTGTATCGATGATGTTGTTATCAGCTATCTGGACATTCAATAGTTTCGAAGTTATTTGGATACTCACCGAAGGCGGGCCACGCTCAGCAACCACAACGCTTATTGTTGATACCTACAAAACGGCCATCGCAAACTTTAAATTTGGAAAAGGTGCGGCGCGTGCGGTAGTAATCGTGGTGTTACTGTCTTTGTTTTCTTTATTCTATTTACTGGTACTTGGTTGGCTCAACAAGCGTATGGGGAGTAAATAGCAATGATGGACCGTTACAGCTTGTGGCAAACCGTGTTCATTTATTGCTGCATATTTATTTTTCTGGCGTTTATGCTGCTGCCTTTTGTCGAGATGTTCATGACATCGCTACGGCCAATGTCTCATTTGTTCAGATCGCCTTACCAGTTCTGGTCGGATGATCTTAGCTTCGAGGCATACTCGGATATCTGGGAAACGGTACCGTTGCTGTCCCGCTATATTCTTAATTCAATTTTCATTGCAGCTAGCGTCACTGCCATTACGATGTTGTTCGTGATACCTGCAGCTTATGCGTATGCCCGTTTAAGTTTCCCATTTAAAACAGCTTCTTTGGGTATGTTTCTAGCCGTGAACATGTTCACCGGTGCGGTGCTATTGATACCGCTTTACCGCGTGCTGCGTACATTAGGCATGCTTAACACTTACTGGGCAATGATAGTGCCTGGTGTAGCCTTTTTAATACCAACCGGTATTTGGCTGCTTCGATCCTATTTGGAAAAAATACCTAAAGAACTTGAAGAGGCAGCGTTTGTTGATGGCGCAAGCAGACTATACACTTTGCGCCGCGTTGTTCTCCCGCTTGCAGTGCCTGGTTTGATCGTTGTCAGTGTTGCAGTTTTCATTGGAGCCTATGCGCAACAGTTCTTATTTGCGATCACGTTTAATCAAGTCAGGGAATATCAGCCGTTGCCTGCCGGCTTGTTCGAATTTGTGGGTTATCAGGAAGTTGTTTGGAATCAGATGATGGCTGCTGCATTAATTGGTGTATTGCCAGTTCTTCTTCTGTTTTTGTTTTTGCAAAAGTACCTAATTGCAGGGCTAACGGCCGGTGCAGTGAAGGAATGAAACTACGTAGTGTCATCTAAATGAGGATCTGAAATGAAATACATAAAACCATTGCTTTTAGCTGCGGCTGCGCTTGCCGCCAGCGGAACCACTCAGGCGCAAGAGCTGCACTTTATTATGTGTGGTGGAGAAATCAGGCCGGCTGACCAACGAGCTGCTGATGAATTTGTGGCTGAAAACCCGGGTGTTACGGTCAATATTGATGCCGTGCCTTGGGGTACTTGTCAGGATAAATCATTAACGCTTGCAGCCGCCGGGGATCCTCCTTCATTGTCGTATATGGGGTCGCGAACGTTAAAGCAGTTGTCTAAAAACAATTTGATCGTACCAGTAACACTCAGCGAAGAAGAGCGCGCTATATATCAGCCCGGTGTGCTTGCAACAGTGAGTGATGGTGGGCAGTTGTGGGGTTATCCCCATGCTTTCTCAACCAAAGCACTTTACATGAATTGTGGCCTTATCAAGGAAGCCGGTAAGTCGTGCGATGCGCCCCAAACCTGGGATGATCTTTACAATTTAGCGAAGGCTGTTAACGATAATACTGAAGCGGCGGGCATTGGTTTAGCCGGTAAAGATTTTGATAACACAATGCACCAATTTCTAAATTACTTGTATTCAAACGGTGGCAAGGTACTCGACTCCGAATCAGGTGATGTACTGCTTGATAGCCCCGAAACACTCGAAACTTTAAAGTTCTATGGAAAGCTTGCCGAGGTTGCTCAAGAAGGTCCAACCGCTTGGGAACGAGATGAATTAAAGAACCTGTTTAACGACGGTGCCATTGCGATGTACATCAATGGTCCTTGGGGGCGTGGACAACATAACGAAGATATCGACCAAATAACCGTGCCAATTCCTGCAGGCCCATCGGGTGAGCAAGGCACTATTTTAATTACTGATTCCATCGCCGTATTCAAAGGGTCAGGCCATGAAGAGCTGGCGGCCAAACTTGCTAAGAAGCTGGCGTCGGGCGCAAGCCAATACGACTTGGATGAAAGCTGGGGTTTAACGCCGATTTTGCAGTATGAGAAAGCCGGTGTAGAGAAGCCTTACTATGTAGGGGACAGTTTTTGGGAAGTGTACACCGCCGGTATTTCTAAAGGTGGTCCAGAGCCTTTGGTTACCGATTTTAAATCACTGCAATCAGTTTTCACTAATATGATTCAAGGTATTTTACTTGATGATGATACCGCCGAAAATCTGGTGAGCATCGCAGCCGAGGAACTTGCGGAAATTAAGTAATCTGCAAGCCGTCGGGGTAGCAGTACGCTACCCCGGCAATGACCTTAAGAGCACAGTTATGGCATCGTTATACTTACAATCAATTTCAAAGTCGTTTGGCGACACGCAAGTACTATCCGATATTGAGCTGGCAATAGACGACAAAGAATTTGTTGTTTTTGTTGGTCCGTCGGGGTGTGGTAAATCAACACTGCTGCGAATTATTGCCGGGCTGGAAATTGCCAGTGCCGGGTCAGTAGTTATAGACGGTAACGATGTCAGTAAATTGCATCCGGTTGAGCGTGGAATTTCTATGGTGTTCCAGTCTTATGCGCTTTATCCGCATTTAACGGTTTATGAAAATATTGCTTTTCCTTTACGTGTGCAGAAGCTATCGAACAAAGAAATTGAAAGCAAAGTTAAGCAAGCCGCTGAAGTTTTACAATTAACCACCAGGCTTCAACATAAACCGGGGCAGCTTTCGGGTGGACAGCGCCAGCGGGTGGCCATAGGTCGATCAATTGTTCGGAACCCAAAAATATTCTTGTTCGATGAACCGCTATCTAATTTGGATGCGGCCCTACGAGGAGATATGCGGGTTGAATTAGCACAGCTACACAAAGACCTTGCAGCAACGATGGTGTACGTAACCCATGATCAAATAGAAGCCATGACCATGGCAGACCGCATTGCGGTGCTTAATAACGGGCAAGTCGAGCAGTTTGGTACGCCGATGGAGTTATATCATCATCCTGCCAGCAAGTTTGTTGCAGGGTTTATAGGCCAGCCGAATATGAACTTTATCCCGGCATCCGTTGTTGGCGTTGCCAGTAACTTGTTAAGCGTTTCGTTGGCTGGCAATGTTCAATTGAGCTTGCCGGTTAATTGCGAAACGCTAGCTGTTGGCGATGCTATTGAATTAGGCATACGCCCGGAAGATATTATTTTAAACCCGCCCAGCGATGGTTTTGAACTAAACGTCTCGTTTGTCGAGCGTTTGGGCGGTGCTTCAATTACCTACGGCACCGTTGCCGATAATGTACGTTTTTGTGGCGCTTTTGATGGAAACGCTGCTATTCAAGCTGGCTCCACAACGCTTGTAGGTGCTGATGTAAAAGATTTTCATGTGTTTGACGAACAGGGTCGGGCACTGAGAAGAATGTTGGCACCTGAACTTGCTGTGATTGTGTGATCGTTTGGTTTAAGAGCTTTTTAGAGGTATAGGATGCGTATTGCGGTTGCAGGAGTCGGGTTAAGGTCCGGACACGTGTTGTCTTTACTGACGGCGCGGATGCCTGAGGCCACTATTGTTGGCTACTATGATCCTAATCCTACCTTCTTATCGATGTTAGGTGAGCAACTGCCGCGTTACCCAAGCATTGAGACATTAGTCTCTGATGCCAATGCTGATCTATTATTCGTGGGTTCGCCTAACATTTATCATCTGGAACAGATTGTCGCAGGCATACAAGGCGGTTTAAAAGTATTCACTGAAAAACCAGTGGTTACATCTCTTGAAGATAGTTGGGCGTTAGCCTCATTATTGCAGAAGTATGGCTCGCACAACGTTATGGTGGGTTTAGTACTGCGTTATTCTCAACACATGCTCGACCTCAATCAATGCATTAGCCAAGGCTACTTGGGCGATATCGCATCGATGGAGGCCAGTGAACATATCGCGCCGTATCACGGTGCGTTTTTTATGCGAGATTGGCGTCGTAGTACGGCGTTGTCGGGTGGCTTTATGCTAGAAAAGTGTTGCCATGATATCGACATCTATAACATGCTGGCTAACTCGCGGCCAAGTCGTGTAGCCAGCTTTGGCGCACGACGTTCGTTCTTGCCAGAGTATTCACCACAGCATTCGTCGCAGACCGACACAAACACGAATCAGTACCATCAAAAGGCATCTCATTGGAAAAGTACGGACGATCCTTTCAACAGTGATGGCGATATAATCGATTGCCAGAACGCGATCATTGAATATGAGTCGGGTGCTAGTTTGTCTTTCCACACAAATATAAACGTACCTGACGAGCACCGAAGATTCTGTGTAATTGGTTCAGAGGCGATGGCGGAAGGGGATTTCGTACGTGGTTATTTACGTGTCACCAGTGCCAGAAACGGTAAGCAATTATTTAATGCCGACTACTCGCAAACTGATAAGCAAAGCTCTGCCCACTATGGCGCTGATGAAATGATGGTTGATGATCTCATTAAATATTTCAGGCAACAATCTGATGCCTTGCCGGTCTCTATTGTTGATGCGATAGAAGCCGGTATTGGTGCATTAGCCATTGATGAAGCCAGAGTATCGGGTTCGATGGTTAATCTACAGCCGTACTGGCAAAAGCTTGATAGCTTCAAACTGCGACAGTAGGCAAACGAACTCTCACTATGCGCGATCCTGACAACAGGCACTACTCGGTTGGTCATTTTATGCAAATGGAAATGCAACAATGTAGTGCCACCTTTAACCGGGCAATAACCCAAACGGTATCTGTTCCAAAAGCGTTGACTCAGGTTAGTGCTTTTTACACAGTGGCGCGCGGTAGCTCGGATGCGGCTGCGAATATTTTGTCGTATGAATTTATGCAGGAGTTGTCGGTGCCGGTAACCAGTTTGCCACCATCGGTATTTAGTTTAGGTGCAGGAATAAACTTAAAAAATTCAGCTGTGCTCGTGGTGTCGCAATCGGGCGCTAGTGAAGACCTCATACAAACCGGCAAAGGTTCCGCTGAGCGTGGTGCGATAGTTGTGGGTATCACCAATCAGTCACCTTCTGCCGTGGGCTCAATAGCCAGTGTGGCTTTGGATGTTTTAGCCGGTACAGAAAAAGCCGTGCCGGCAACAAAATCAGTAGTGGGTAGTATTGCTGCGGGCTTGGCTTTACTGGCTGCCATAAAACCTGCTTACGCTGATAAGCTGGCTAACGAGTGTTCTACACTAATGCCCAAGGCGCGATTTTTATCGCCCGTGGTTACTACGCCAGACCAAGCTGATGCGGTAGAGCCGACCCATCCGCAAAGTGTTCAATTGACCGCTGCTCTGGTTCGAGCACAACATGTTTATGTGGTAGGACGAGGTGCTGGGTTGGGTGCTTGTCAGGAGGTTGCACTCAAACTAAAAGAAACCAGCATATTGCACGCTGAGGCTTATTCAGCATCGGAAGTGCTGCATGGTCCGTTACAATTGGTGGGTAACCCCTTAACCGTCATAATGCTCGACACCGAAGAGCCGCGAACACAGTCAAGCATGGATATCGCCGAAACACGTTTTCGTAATGCCGGTAGCACCGTTTTCAGAATTAGAGTTACGGATACACACCATCATCAATACACGCCTGCTAGTGCTGCCGCCGCGTTACTCAGTGTCATGTACCCCATTGTTTATAAGCTGGCGTTAACTAAAGGCTTCGACCCAGACAGTCCGATTCACCTTGCTAAAGTTACCAAAACAATTTAATGAGCACGCAATACGCAACTGATGCTGAAATTGCTGCGCAACCTGCAATATGGAAAGCTTGGTCGGTGCAGTTGGCTCAACAGCTGCCCGCGCTTAAACAGTGGGTCTATGAGCTTGATGTTTCTGAAATTTGGCTAAGCGGTGCAGGTAGTTCAGCTTATATTGGGGACGTGCTAGCGGCAGCTTTAGCGGCCAATAGTCCAGTGCCCATAAAGTCTGTTCCAAGCACAGATTTAGTCAGTTCGCCAAAACAGTTTATTGCCAGCAATAGCCAACCGCTGTTGGTTTCATTTGGCCGCAGTGGCAACAGTTCGGAAAGTGTTGGTGCGCTGGATGTTATTGATGCCCTGTTACCGAACGCACCCAGGCTCAACATCACCTGTAATAAGCAAAGCGTACTGGCGAACCGGCACAGCAGTACGGCGCAGCAACGTGTATTGAGTTTGCCTGATGCAACGCACGACAGCGGGTTTGCAATGACAGCAAGCTTTACAACGATGTATCTATCGGCTTTAGCGTTATTCGATAATTCGTCTAACGATGCAGAACAACGCATTTCGCAACTGGCAGATACCGCTACAACGTTATTAGCTGATATGGATACTTGGTTGCAAACACTCACGCCACCACAGCGACTCGTTGTTTTGGGCAGCGGTTGTTTAAAGTATGCAGCCAGTGAAGCCGCACTTAAAATTATGGAGCTAACCGCTGGCGATGTTGCTTGTTTGTCAGACAGTTTTCTCGGGTTTCGTCATGGTCCGAAATCCTTTATTAATGCGGGCACGCAAGTGCTGGCGCTGTGTTCTTCCGAGGCCTTAGCATCACGTTATGAGTCTGACTTACTCTCGGAGTTAAGCCAGCAATTTCCCGACATCTCTGTTCACACTTCGGGTCAAGGCCAGCGGATGAGCGTAGGTTTTAACTCTCCGTTACCCGATCATTGGAATGCGGTGTTGTATGTTCTGGTCGCTCAGCGTGTCGCTGTACATTATGCAAAGCAACTGAAGCTTAACGTCGATAATCCATTTGATGGTCAAAACACGCTTACCCGGGTAGTCAGTGGTGTAACACTATACGATCCAGGCCAGCGTTCATGAATTTTGCGGGTGGCATTGACTTAGGCGGCACGAAAATAGAAGCGTCTTTGTTTGATGAACAGTGGTGTCGGGTTGAAACGCAAAGAGTGCAAACCGATCCAAGCTCTTACCCAGATCTGCTTAATGCACTGCTTCAGCAAATAGCGTGGTTGCAAACACAGGCTTACAAAATTCACCCTGAAGCAACAGTTACCGTTGGTATTGGGGTGCCGGGTTTGGTAGAAGTCGAATCCCAACGCATGCTAACCGCAAATCTACCCGCAGGTGGAAAAACGCTTAGTAAAGACCTCGAAGCGCGCTGCAAACACCCGGTGAAACTGTTAAATGATTGCCGAGCATTTACGTTATCGGAGGCCATATTGGGTGCCGGGCAAGAATTTCAGTCGGTGTTGGGTTTGTGTTTAGGGACAGGCGTTGCAGGTGGTTTGGTGCTTAATGGAAAACTCATGCATGATAAGAATGGCGCAGCTGGCGAATATGGACATATTCCTTTAGCCCCAGATTTAATTAGCCAGTTTAGCTTGCCAATGCTTGCGTGTGGTTGTGGTCGGCGCGCGTGCTACGAAACACTGGCATCCGGGCCAGGATTATCACGACTGTATAAAGCGCTATCAGGAAATGCGTTAACAGCCGAACAGATAGCCGATAGAATAGTCGCCAACGATACGATCGCTGAGCAGGCCTATCGGCAGTGGTTGGCAATTGTAGCTGAACTCATTAGTACGTTAATGTTTATCATCGATCCGGAATGTATTGTGTTAGGTGGAGGCCTGTCGAAAATGCCTAAGCTTGAGAGCCGTTTGCTGTCGGCGGTGGCGGCTTGCAATAACCTGACGTTACAAACACCGACAATAGTGTTAGCGGAAGGTGGCGATAGCAGTGGAACGCGCGGGGCTGCTTTGGCGGCGCTCCAGCCGTCTTACCGTCGTTTGACGAGCTAAACTAGGATGGCAAAGCCTGTGTTCAAACTACCGGATTCTGAACGATACTATATCCATGCAACGCAAGTTTTTGATGGTGCCAGGTTGCTATCAAACAAGTTGGTTGCCGTTAAAAACCAGCGTGTTGAATCCATCGTTTCGTTTGATGCCGCTCCCGCTAATGCCTTGGTTGTGGCGCGTTCTGGCGTGCTTTCTCCTGGTTTTTTCGACATCCAGGTTAATGGTGGTGGTAACAAGTTGTTCAATACAACGCCAACCGTTGAAGGGCTCAAGACAATAAGTTCGGCTCATCGGCAATTTGGTACAACGATGTTGCTTCCTACAGTAATAACCGATACCCCCGACGTCATTGATGCAGCGTGTAAAGCGGTGATGGCCTGCGTTGATCAACATGGTATCGCTGGCATCCATATTGAAGGGCCGCACATTAGTACTAGTCGAAAAGGTACGCACAAGGCTGAGTATATTCGCCCGCTTGATGATACAACCATAAACAGTGTCGCGCCCCTGTGTGCTAATGACATACCCGTTGTTATCACACTGGCTCCCGAGTCTGTTTCCAAAGGGCAAATTGCTCGTTTGGTCAAGATGGGCGTGGTGGTATCCATTGGGCACACCGATGCGTCAGCGGCGAGAATCGAAAGTTGTTTACAAGAAGGTGCAACACTTTTTACTCATCTCTTTAACGCCATGTCGCAAATGAAGGGGCGCGAGCCTGGCGCGGTAGGGGCAGCCATTAATAGTTCTGCTTATTGTTCAATTATATGCGATGGCAAGCATGTGGCCGATGACATGCTGGCTTTAGCAATGCGAGCCAGGCCTAGCAGTAATAAAATGATCATCATTTCAGATGCCATGGCAACGGTTGCAGGGCGCGACAGCTTTAGCTTGTACGGTGAAACTATTACGTTAAAAAACGGTGAGCTTGTTAATGCGGAAGGTTCGTTGGCTGGCGCACATACAACGATGGCTCAATCGGTTGAATATTTACTTAAAAATTTGTCGCTTGACCTTGAGCAGTGTTTACAAATGTCGATAACGCATCCAGCCAAGTTACTTGGGATAACCCATAAAATGAATTTGCTGGGTATGCCAGTCGAGCATTGCGTATTAATTCCGGACAAGCCGTCGGAAACTCAGTTGCTGCATTAACTCGCGTTTCGCGCGTAGCTTTGTTAGCTTAACAATGCCATAATTCGCCGCCTTTCCTTCTTGATATTAACTAGCCGTTCAACGTGTTCCAAACCCACACCATTGTTGCTGAGATACGCCGTACCCTTGTGCTCGCAGTGCCGTTAATTGGTGCCCAGCTGTTGCAAATGGGCAACGGTCTTGTGGATGCAGTGGTGGCTGGACGACTGGGTCGTGCAGAACTTGCGGCTGGCGGGCTGGGCGCGAGTATTTGGTTTTTTGTATCGCTCTTGTGCATTGGCATAATGGCCGGGCTATCGCCGATTTTATCTGAGCTTATCGGTAACCGGCGCCGCAACTATGTGGGTGAGGTATTCCGCCAAGGGCTTTGGCTGGCACTTATCGTGGGTTCGGTTGCCTGTGCACTCATTCTACTGATTGCGGCCTTTTTGCATTTGTCGCCATTAGAGCCTGAGCTGATCCCGTTGGTGCGTCAGTATCTGTATACCTCGTGTTGGAGTATGCCTGCGTTAGCATTGGTGTTGGCGTCGCGAAATGTGTGTGAAGCCACCGGACTTACACGTCCGGTATTGCTTGTACAACTGATGGGTTTGCTGGTTAATATCGTTATTGACTTAACGTTTGGCCTTGGTCTTTTTGGTTTCCCGCAATGGGGGCTTGTTGGTATTGGCATGGCCACTTCATTGGTTACAATCACTATGGCTGTTGTGCTAATTCGTTTTCTCTTTGCGGCTGAGTTTAAACGTTACAACTTATTTGCAAAGCTTGAACCGCCGAAGTGGATGCATATAAAACCGATTCTACTGTTGGC
This sequence comes from uncultured Granulosicoccaceae bacterium, assembly GCA_937923565.1. GTDB lineage: Bacteria > Pseudomonadota > Gammaproteobacteria > Granulosicoccales > Granulosicoccaceae > Granulosicoccus. Next base: position 21,349 of record CALDTX010000251.1, read on the forward strand.
TGTACCGATTTTCTTTGGCTTGTTATTTGAAGCCGGTCTTTTTGTTGCAACGGCGATTCAAGCGGGTATTTTGGGAACACTTGAAGCAAGTGTTCATTTTATTGCCATTGGGGCAACATCGTTTTGTTTTATGCTGCCACTTGGGCTCTCATTTGCGCTTACTGCTCGTGTGGGTAGAGTTTTTGGTCGACAATCTGAACAATCCTTGCGACTTCGATTGTTAGCCGGCATATTGTTAACCGTGATGATGGCGCTCACTACAGCGTTGCTACTAGTGCTGTTAAGGCATCCGATAACCAAGGTTTATACCCCTGATGTCGAAGTACAGATTTTTGCGGCAAAGTTAATGTTGGTGGCTGCGTTGTTTCAGCTCTCTGATGCTATTCAGGTTACTTATATTGGTATGTTGCGTGGATTGCATGATACTCGTATACCCATGCTTATCAATTTGTTTGCCTATTGGGGCGTTGCGTTTGGTGTGGGTTACTACGCTGCTCATCATCTAGGGTACGGTGTTTATGGGCTCTGGGCAGGTTTGTTAATAGGTTTAACGATTGCAGCCCTTTTATTGAGCTGGCGACTTCGTTACAAATCTCGTCAATTAATCGGAATCTGGCGACTTGCCAAGCATTAGGCACTTTATACGTGGGTATCTGGAGTCGCCCATTGGCCTAGCTTTTCGTGCCACAAAGTTGCTTTTTGTGTAAGCGTAAGTGATGTCATAGCTGGGCTGGTAGACGGTAGAGCACTGAAAGCGATACGTCTATCCGTTTGTTGTAGGTAGTCTTGCACAGCATTCATCTGGTGCTTCATAAAATACTTTTCAGCAGCTTTGCCGTTAAATATTATGTGTTTTAACAGCAAATGATTTTTTGCAAGTTCACCGATATCGTTGCTTGTTTCGGTGGCTGTGACAATCGCCGAATCCAAACTCCCGGGCCGATCACACTGGGCTAAAACATCCCACAAACCAAAGCCTGAGGCGAGCGCTGCATTTATTCTTTGAGGGTAGCTGTACTGTGTGATCAGTTCGAAACTGACTTCTTGCTTGAACAGATAGCTCAGCATAATGGGCCAGAATGCATTGCGCGGATGCGCATAGTATTGGTCTTCATTGAGAGACGCAATGCCCGGCATGCTGCCCAGAATCAACGTATGTAAGTTGGACTTGGTTTGTGCCGGAAATGATTGAACGGTGCTATTACACATTCTAATTTAATTATCGGTTAGTCTTATATTATCAATAAACCAAGCTTGGTGTAATGTCTGAACTATCCGCAGAATCTGTTCCCAAAACCGGTTTAATTATTGCGATTTTGGTGCTTGCGTCTAGCACCAGCATTATGTCAACCGATATGTACACGCCCAGTTTGCCTGATTTGGCCATTGAGTTTGATACATCGGCGAGCATGGTTGAATTAACGATCAGCTTAAACTTTCTCGCGTTTGGACTTGCGCAGTTTTTCCATGGACCTTTGTCGGATCGCTTTGGACGGCGGCCTGTTCTGATGGTGTCCCTTTTATGTGTCGCTTTGCTCAGTCTGATGTGTACTGTAGCAACCTCTGTTGAGCAGCTTATTGCAACGCGTATTTTACTGGGCTTGGCCGCTGCAGCCGAAGCGGTGATTGGTCTTGCTATTATTAAAGACCTCTACAATGAAAAGCAGCAAATAAAACTGCTGGCCGCGTTTGGAATGGTCATAGCGTTGGTGCCAGCCATTGCTCCGATCATTGGTGGTTTTTTGCATGTTCGATTCGGCTGGCAGTCCAATTTCTATGTCATTAGTGCATTAGCGGTATTCTCAGTATTCGTTATTGCGCTGTGTTTGCCTGAATCAACCACGCCAGATAAGCAGGCGCTGCTCATAAAACCGCTTTTGCGACGTTATTTAGGCTTATTGAAAAATAAAAATTTCTTAGTGCACTCGCTGATGTTGGGTATTGCGTTAGGTATCGTCTATGTGTTCGTTACCACCGCACCGATAGTGTTAATCGGTAGTTATGGCGTGGCGCCGGATCATTTTGGTTTTTATCAGGGAATGTTGGTTGGCTGCTTTTTTATAGGCAGTATGGTTGCCGGTAAAATGATCGATTATTGGTCATCTGAGCGGCTAATGATTGTAGGCTGCGCTCTGGCTGTTTCCGGTGTTGCGCTTTTATTGCTGTTGTATTTGGTGACCAATTTTACTGCTGTTTCATTCACGCTGTGTTTTTGTCTTATTGCTTTTGGCATCTCTTCTGTTTTCGCCGTTGCACCGAGTCGTGCGCTGAGCTCAGTTGTTGGTAATACAGGCACCTCTTCGGCGATGCTCAGCGGTTTAGAGCAGGTCCTGGCAGCTCTTGCGGCACTGGTGGTGAGTCTGTTAAACAATGGCACTGAAGGTCCCATCGTGTTGGTAACCAGTGTTCTGGCAATTATCTTAATGCTGTTGATGCGACAATCGATGCAGTTGCGAGCCATCTGACGCAGTTTGTAACTTGATTGATAGTCAATAAAATGGCATTGTTTGCGTGTTTTTTTTAAAGCCAGCAAAACCTACATGCCTTTTTTCCTTGTCTGCTTAAAGCAGCTGTTGCCTTCAGGGCAAAACAACGCGGCCAGCGGCCTAATTGTGCTGTCAATGCTGCTGTCTTTGTGCTTTCCGGCATCAGCGATTGCTCAAGTAGCGGCACCAAGCAACGTCAGTGCGCTGGTTTATTCATCCACAGCAGCCGAACTATTCTGGATACCGTCTGGTGCACATACGGTGGAAATTGTGCGAAATGGCGAGTCGCTCGGCGTGTTTGACTCGCGTAGTCACTTTCAGCCTGGTTTGTCAGCAAGTCAGACATATCGATACGAGCTGCGTGGTGTCAGTAGCGATGGACAACGCTCTGAGCCTGTTGTGCTCTCATTAACAACGAATGGCTTTGAACTGCCGGTTAAGCGCATTTATCCGCAAACTACGTTAGCAAGCAATATAACGACCGGCATAGTCGGTGCGCCTCCCGCGCCGCAAAGTGCAGTTCAAGACGATGCAAACACTAATGTAGATATCAACCCGACAACTAATACCGATAGCGCATCAAGTGATGCGTCCATAACGGGTGTGTCTGCCAATAGTGATGCTCAAACTCCAATGGTGTCGAGAGGTTGCCAGGTATACAGCCTTTCCGATTTACAGCAATGTTTCGGGCAGGCGCAAGCGCATAACGATATCAGTATTATGTCTGATCTTAATTGCAGCGGATCTCAATGTTGTCCATCGGGTCAGCCCTTGTTAAAACTTCATCATGTGCAGCAATTGGCCATTTGGGGTAACGGCAAACGACTATTGCGTTCCGACGGGCATCGCCAGTGTAGCTTGCTTGATATCGAAAACAGCAGCAATGTGAGCGTTCAAAACTGGCATCTGGACGACAACATACAAGTCAATGGTTGTCAGGTAAACGATAACTGCCCGCGCATGTTGCACATTAAGCGGTCGAATACCGTAGCGTTCAACGATGTACATATTAGCCATGGCAAAGGCTATACGGTTTATGTGCAACAAGTGAATGGGTTTAAGTTTGAATATGGATCGTTAGTAAACTCGGGTGTTTTGGGAATGTACATCGGCCATAGCGATCAGTCATCGAGCAATGTGCATATCCGTAACTCTGTATTCACTGATAACCAAACCAATGCCTTGGCTTTACTTGGCGTGAATGGCACCAGTACCGAAAGTAACGTTGTGGAAAACAATGTTTTTTTACGTAACCACAGAAAAGGGCAGTGGCAGGTGTTACCCAGGTATTGCTCAGGGTTTACTGGCGGAGGGCAGCTGTATATTGCTCAGGCGCAACATTTAAGCGTGCGCAACAATCAATTGTTCGACGGGTATTGCGATAACTGCTTTGTACAAAGAACTGCACGTTCCGGTGTGACGGGTATTGAATTGAGCTTGCCCGGCAAACACAGCGTGCGCAACGTAATAATAGATAACAACACTGTGGTTAATCATGATGGCTTCGGTATTAGCCAGAACAGTAACAGCACGCTAGACAGCTCCGTGCGAGTGCAAAATAACCAACTGATCAATAACACGGTGGGTGAGCATGTTTCCGGAGCAATCGAAGCCAATAATACGATCAGCAATACCAATCGCTTCGAAAGCTTTGAGT
>CALDTX010000252.1 GCA_937923565.1 uncultured Granulosicoccaceae bacterium
GTATCAGTAGAGGTAGTCCAGATGAGTAGCGACACAACAGTTAGTTTCACACAAATGAAATACGGCACCAAAGCGGACTATGAAATGTTGGCTGAGCTCGAAAAACCCTATTTGGCACATACTGCCGAGCGGGTTTTGGCAGAGCTTGCACGTCAGGGTGATGCAACGTTGGAGGGTTATAAGATTACTCGTTTAGAGCATGCGCTTCAGTCTGCAACACGAGCGATGAAAGATGGTGCCGATGCCGACTGGATAGTAGGAGCTTTATTGCACGATATTGGTGATGGATTGGCGCCTCAAAATCACGATCGTATTTCCGCTGAAGTTATTCGACCGTTTGTACGAGAGGAAGTCACTTGGGTGGTAGAGCATCATGGGATTTTTCAAATGATCTACTACGGCCATCATTATGGTTGGGATAAAAATGCCAGAGACGAATTTAAGGACCATCCGGCATTTCATGCGTGTAGCGCGTTCTGCGAGCGTTGGGATCAATCATCCTTCGACCCGGCTTATTCCAGCGAGCCTCTCGACACCTTCGAACCTATTGTGCGCGAAGTTTTCTCAAGAAAGGCTTATGACCCTGCGGTGCTGTTGCCGGGTGAGTATCTTGGTATGCCGTAGTTGACTTGGCCTGTTCTGGAATACTGGGAACTTTTACTACATTTTTTAAGCTGTTGATAATTAAACGAATAAAATAGATATTGGGCATTTTAAATTGATGTGCTAAGCTTAGTTTTCATATTTTATGTAGGAAAACTAAACGATGTCACGCAAGCTTTCTGCCTCTACTTCCATGGCCAGTGCAGTATCGGCAAAAGTGGGAATCGCCATTCAATCCGGCTCCGGCAACAAAAGCCGACGCAGCGGCAGCGCTAGCCGTAAAATTCTTGCCATAAAAGAAGATCGTTTAAGAAGATTCAGCGCTAGCGGTAAGCTGTAGATCTGGTCAGCGCAGCACGTACTTTGACTTAACGTTTGCACTATTAACGCAGCGTTAATATCATAGGCCGGTTATTCAATCGGCCTTACAATCATTATGGATCAACAAGCGGTTTCCGAACTGGCTCCGTCTGGCGTGCTTCGCGCCGGTATTAACATGAGTAACTTTCTCCTCGTTAATGGACAAGGGGCAAATGGAGAGCCGGCGGGTGTGTCTCCAGATATGGCTCAAGCGATTGCCGATAAACTGAACGTGCCATTACAGCTACTGCCATTCAAAGGTCCAGGTGAAGTCGCAGATGCGGCTTTAACAGGAGAGTGGGACATCGCCAATATTGCCGCCGAGCCTGAGCGAGCCAAACAAATCAATTTCAGCCCAGCCTATTGCGAAATTCAAGCAACCTATTTGTTGCCCGCAAACTCAGCATTGCGATCGGTAAACGATGTAGATGCGGCAGGCGTTAACATTGCGGTTAAAGGCCGCGCTGCCTACGACTTGTGGCTAAGCGAAAATTTAAATCACGCAACTCTGCACCGAGCGCCGAGTATTGACGCAAGCTTTGATTTGTTCGTTGAGAAAAAATTAGATGCGCTGGCAGGCCTGCGCCCTCGGCTAATCGAAGACGCTCAGCGCTTACCCGATTCGATATTGCTCGATGAAAGCTTCACGGCGGTTCAGCAATGTATCGGGTGTTTGCCCAATCTGCCTGCGGCGTCTGGGTTTCTAGATCAGTTTGTGCGTGAAGCTATTGAATCGGGTTTTGTTGCATCATTGTTGGAAAAGCATAACGTGGCAGGAAAGTTGTCGGTAGCGCCCTTAGCGTAGCTTTTTTTATGGCAATTCACCGTCTGGTTGCTTCCTTCGATGCCTTGTTGCAGGCGTCCGATAGTCTGCAGGAAGACGCCCTACTAAAGACTGCGGTCGCGCAACTAGCGCAGCATGCTGTGTTACGGCCAGATCAAAATGAAGTTGTTGGTTATTGGTTTGCGCGATACTTAAGCGTTAGAGAAACGCTATGGGAGCTTATCAACGAAACCACGGCCTTAGTCGATGTGCCTATGAAAGAAATAAGCACGCAGGATAATTGGCGTTTGTTCCTGATTGGCTACAGCGCAGCTTGCCTGCTAGTGCGTAACGACCGGTACATGTTGTTCGAAGTTGCAACGCATAGCAACGTACAACGCAAGCTCAATGAGCCATTTGCGGAATACCGAATTCCTAGAAAACAGTTTACTTATATCTATTCTGCCTACGTTAATCGACGAGATACGCTGCGCATTTACGATGCTATTCGTGTAGCGAGCGCAAATAGGTTGGCGCTTGAGAAGCTGCGTTCTGATAATTCTGTGGCTGTGCTTGCAGAGCAATTGCCGTTGTATGAATCTTGGCTGGTGCCGAGTAAAAGGCGTTATGTAGCCTGGCTGTTCAGTTATTTAAGCCATAAAATACGTCGTAAAGGCGTTGTTAGTTTAAATAATGCGTTGGCCCGCGTGGTTGAACGGCTGGGACGTACCGCGTCGCAAGTAAAGTTGCCCATTAGCAAACGGGTTAACGCTAATGTGTTAGCGCAAATCCAAACCTTGCTAAAGCCGGGTGACATTTTTATAACCCGGCATGATCATGCGTTAACGAACTTGTTCATTCCAGGCTATTGGCCGCACGCTTCGTTTTATATTGGTACCCAAGAAGACAGAGAACAGTTGGGTGTAAAAATTAAACAAGATCAATCGCTTCGATGGTGTGGAAACAAATGTACATTTGAAGCGCTAAAAGATGGTGTTCATTTTAGAGCTTTGGGAGAAACGCTGGCAGTGGATAATGTGGTTATTCTTAGGCCAAGGCTTTCAAGCGGGCACTTGGCTAAGGCCATTGAGCGGGTAGTACGCCATGAGGGTAAAGCTTACAATTTCGACTTCGACTTTTTTAGTTCAGATAGTTTGGTCTGTTCAGAAGTTGTGTACCGCGCGCTCGATGGTATTGCTGGTATTGAGTTTCCGTTAACTGAAAGAGCGGGGCGGTTTACGTTATCCCCGCAAGACTTACTCAACTATGCTGTTAAATCTGCGTACTTTGATGTTGTTGCAGCTTACGGTTTACAAGGCAATGAACAAGCTTTGCTCGAGGGGAGTGATGCTGAGCGTTTGCTTGGGCCTACACTGCAAGCAAGTTAGCTTATAAATGTATTAGCCCATAGGTTTTTTTTCTATCGCTACGTTAATCGGGTTGTAGTTTGCATCTTCTTGAATGCGTTTTTCAACGGAGTGATGATACTTGTCTTCTTTCGGAATAAGGCGAGGTTCTCTCAGTGGTAAATACCAGCCTAAAAAACTGCCCCTACTTGGCCATTTTAGCCATTTGGTGCGTTTGGGAAAATACTCAAGTAGTTTCCACAGGCCGCGCATAGAGTCGTGGATGGTGCCTAAGTGGTTCGCTGCAACATACTCTCTGGATGAGCCTTCTCTGCTTTCTCCTAAAACCAGTCGCTTGAAGAATGGCTGGTTGACTTCCAAGCCCATTTCAGTGGCCTCGTTTACCATCCATTCCAGCGGGTACTTGGCAATCGCAGATTCGTTTTCAGGGTAGCCTCCACCGACATCTGAGTGCACACCGGCAAACCATAGTTTTTCAAAATTTTGTTTTTCTGCGGGTGCGTTTTCATCGAATGGATTTGGTTTGTAAATTTGGTCTGGAACCCATCCGTGTAATCGAAACATACGACGTTTTTCATCAATAGATGCGGCTAAGCGCACGTTCTTAACAGCGGGGTTTTCAGAGGTGAATGGCAAATTGTGTAGCGTGACAATTACGGGCACGTCGGAGCGAGGCGCCAGTATTGAGCTGACTGGGTCCCACAGGCCCATGAAATGAATGTTCACGCGTCGAGCGTTAGTAATTCGGGAGAATCGCCATGCGGTTTTGTTGTCGACGTTCTTGTGTTTTCCGAACGGTACGGAGCGGTAAGCTTTTAACGCGTATTGCGACAGATTGATTTGTTCGGGGCGAAGTAGGCCAATTTGGTAGAGTAAACCTGCAATAGCGGTAACTGTGTACGCGCCGCGGCTAAAGCCGAACATGTATATTTTGTCGCCCTCTTCGTAGTTGTTAATCAGGAAGCTGTAGGCGTCGAGTATGTTTTCATCGAGCCCAACGCCTGTAGCCAAGCCAAAATACTTTTTGCACGACGACCAATATTTCGACCACCTGCCTTTGTCGCCCATAGTGCCAATGCCAGGGTCGTAGTAGCGGATCTGAGTGTCATGCTCTTCCACCATGCGGTAAAGTTTAAGAACGTTAGACAAATGCGTACTGATTTCGTTGCCGGTGCCGTCACAACAAATAACGATGTTTTTACTCATCTTTATCTCTATTGGTGTTCGAAGGGTCGTGAGCTGTGGGGCGCTCTACTGGCTGCTAGCTATTGTGCAGCCGTTGTTATACTGTACCGCCGATTTTTCGCAGCGTGTAGTTGTTCTAATCTGAATAGGTTACTGAAAGCCTTAATTAAATTTCTTATTAATTGTTTTCACCTAAGCCCCTTGTGGTGCAATATAATGCATATTCGTACGGGTACAGCTGCGGTAATTTACGATAATTGCGGTTCGTCTTATAACTGATGAACTACACTTGGCATGCGAGTTTTACTCAATATTTAAAAACCCAGAGGTGGAGTATGAAAAAGTACCTTGTGGAGCCTAAGTTCAGGCCGACACGTCTAGTTGCAGTTCTGTTGATTGCGGCGGTAGCAGGTGGCTGTTCGTCATCGGGAACTACCACTGATGATGACACGGACATGCAAACGCTAATAGGCGACAACAATAACGATGGCGTTGTTGATATTCTTGATGGTGACTATAACAACGATGGCGCTGTAGACACTATCGATCTCGATTTCAACCTTGATTCATTTGTTGATGCCGATGACGACATCAATGGCGACGGTTTCAACACCTCTGCCGACTTCGACATCAATGGTGATGGTGTAGTGGATATCAACGATGACACTAACTTCGATGGGCGCATCAACGCCTTAGATGTTGACACCAGCGCGGGCGGTGGCGGCGGAACTAACACAGGGCCGTGTAATGGTCATGGTGGTTCTGATCCTAATTCGTCCAATGCTAATTGGGACGACAATTGTTTTGTGAGTGCCACTAATAGCTTTAAAGTGAGTTCTTACACACGTGGTATCCAACGCATTCTTTAT
>CALDTX010000253.1 GCA_937923565.1 uncultured Granulosicoccaceae bacterium
CTCATTACACATTTTGCGATGCAATCGTTAGTTCAACTTTTCAAATCGAACCAACCAGTTATAGTCAACCATATCAGGAATACGTGATTGCTCATCCTGACAATTATCATCACCACTGTTTCTGTTTAAACAATAGCCTAGAATCAATGTATCGTTCTCTATAGTGACCGCTCGAAACTCAGTTCTTCCCTCTGCTACTTTAAATTCAGGCTCTTCCAGTTCCTGTGATGCGTCGAAGTGAATAAGCTCATTACTTAATGCGGTAATTTCCACTGTTTGCAGTTTATTCTCAAATACACCAGAAATGACGTCACCATAGATAATTGAAAATGTCGTTTTTCTAGCCGCATAACTGTCACCCTCACACCCCGTATTCGCCCAGTTTTCATCGGTAATAATTAGAGTGTCTGCAAAGAACTCATAAGTAGACTCCAGCCGCCCACTGCAACTTGAAAACCAGGTGCCCAACAGATTTTCGGTAGTGACTGAAGGGGTTTGATCTGAAACTTTTTTATTAAAATATCGGCCAGAGCGATTCTCAGGCCTGGCTGTTTTATAGCCAGAAACCAAAGTGCCCATCTCTAACTGACCGTTTACAAAACCAATATTCACATAACTGGTGGTGTTCTTGTCATCACCCACTTTTCCAGCATAAACACCTCGCTGCGAAATTGCCGTATCGAGCTCCCAAGCCATAGAACCATCCGCTAGGGCTCTGTAGTTCCCTAATTGCCAAGTGCGAATTGGTAGTGGGTACCAATAACTAAACGGGGTACCCGTACAATCTTCAGAAGAATACACATACTCAGTTTCGATTAACTCTGATTCAGTAAATACATAGACATTTCTTAAAAATTCATTACTCTCAGCGTTCTCATTCTCTGAACATTCTTCACCGAACCACACGCCTAACAGCGCACCCTTGAAATGCGACGGATCACTTTCGACAAAATTGGGGGAGCTGGGATCAACAGGTACAGGCACTTCAACAGGATTCGTACCCTGTGTGGCAGATTCCTCGGAAAGCGCTGCAGAGGGACCTGCGGCGATGGCATTGCCGGAAGTGTCCCCTCGGGCGCTATTGCTTGGGCTACTATCGCAGGCAGACAGCACGAGCAGCAAAGCGGCGATAACAGCGATTTGTACAAGCTTCATGGACTTTTTTCAACGGTTCCAATGCTTGCTATAGCGAGCGACGCAGCAGTCAACTTCAATCGCGTGGGCAGCGATTGCTATTAGCACAAACAGTGAAACCTTGTTTTGTGCGCGACTTTGCTAATTGTGAGCAGCCGGCATTCTAAAAACGTTGAACACCTCGACATACAGCGTGCGTGGATATTGCTTTGTCTGGAATAATATTTGCTGCACAACGATCTACTGAGCATAACCGCGCCGTACGGAAACCCCGATATGAGAGATTACGACTCTGCTCTACCTTTAATCGCAATTCACATACCCAAAACAGCGGGCACCAGTGTTCGTAAAATATATGAAAACTGGTTTCAAAGCGGTTTTCTTAAACACTACAAAACACCAACCGGGCTACCTCAGAAACACGATCTGCATGTCTTGCAAAGTAACGAGCGATCCACCGTCATTTATGGTCATTTCAACAAAGTAAGGCAATTCGGCGTAGAAGATTATTACCCAGAGATTGAACAATTTGTGACGATACTGCGTGATCCCTTCGATCGGGCAGTGTCCCGCTATTTCTATACAAAAGCCAGAGAAAAAAATCCAGATGATGCCCAAACATCCGAAAGCGACCTCAGAAAGGTACTGAAAAAGAAAGATCGCGGAGGGGCAATGCTCAACCAATTCCCTCGCAAAGTGACTATGGAAAATTTCAAAAAGATGATCGATGATCTTTTTATTGAAATTGGTACCACTGAACATTTGGATGAAACGCTAAACAGAGTAGCTGCCAAATTGGGAAAATCGTATACACCACGAGCAGTGCCTGTGCTTAATGTATCTCAACGAAACTTTAATGTACCGGAGGATCTTCGCGAAGAGTATATCGACAATAATCCATTGGACTACGCCGTATACAACTATGTAAAAAGTATGTACGAGTAGTCCGTTTAAGCTGCGAATTTTAACTATACAACGTCGTTTAACAATGCTTTGCTAATTCCTGGGCTTAAGGCCGACAAACGCTTCACCTTTTATAGAGTATGAGCGCACTATCGCGTACTCCTTGCCACCAATGGTACGCACCTCTCGGGCTGTAAAGCCGGAGCTCCACCCAAACATTGTAAGACTACCGTTAATACGATGGAACAACGCTAACCGCACTACATCCGCTTCATTTGCTAATATTGACATTGGCACCTGTATCTCTACTTTGCCAGTATTGTCTTGTGTGGAATAAAAAATATCGCTCAGCTGTTCATATTGGGAAGGTATTGGAGGAAGGTACTGCGCTGATACTACGCTAATACTTCGGTCTGTGGCTGTGTCACTGCTAAAAACAAAACGCATATCATGCAGGTTTGATCCAGGCTCACTCACTCTTAACTCATTGCCTTTGGCTTGAGTGTTCAAAGACACTTTTGGTGCTACATTAATTCTAAGGGCAAGCGTTGTGGCCAAGTGAGTATTGGTTGAATCGGTAACCCGTAGTAAAATATTGTAGCCAGTTCCAGAAGAGCCTAGTGGTGGCAATGCTCTTAGCGTTCCATCTCGTTCAATACTTATCCACGAGGGTGCATTTCGTAATTCAAAACGTAAATTTGCGATTGATTTACCGGAGTACTCGACATTTATTGGATGGAAAGCTATGAAGCCCTCAGTGAACCATAGTGGGTTTTGGTTTGTGCTGAGCTTGATAGATGAGTTGGGGTTTATTGATTCGGTTGCGTTCTGCGATGCGCTGCTTTGGTCATGGTTCAACGTTAATTGGAGCTCTATCAAGCGTAATTGTGCAATTACATAATCAATACTAACCCTATCAGCTAAGCTCGTGGTTCTGGTCCCCGTTTTATCCGTACTCGCGGACGTCACCGCGACGACCGACACCAATAGAAACACGCAAATGGCAATTCTACGAGAGACAAAGGCTGGTTTTCGCATCTGCAAGGACACTTCGAAAAATTCAACATCATTATAGAACGTCGTGTAAGTCTAGTACAGCTGCGCTAATAAAATGTGAAAACTACAATCAGTTTAAGCTAATGGCTCAACAGGCTGTTGCTCAAACCCACGCCAGGCTACCAACAACCAAATTGCAAAACCGATTGCAAATAGCAGTGCAACGGCAACCATCAGCGCACTAGCAACTAAATCAGAGATTTCCGGCACGTTGCCGGCGAAACCGTAGCCAAGCAATGCATAGACGCTAGTCCAGATAAGTGCACCTAAAACGGCGATTAATGAAAATCGTGTATGACTCATACCCGACGCTCCGCTTAAATAGGCAATGCAAGGCCCCGTTGGGCTGAGTAACGTTCGGCTTAACAATACAGCCGAGACGCCGAATTTTTCATACAGCCCCTCTCCTTTATCGACAAGCGACGCAAAGCGTTTTTTCTGACGTAACCGGTTTAGCCATTCCGGCCCGGCTTTGAGCCCAATAAAGTAGGCTAATTGATCGCCTAGTACAAATGCGATGAATGCAACTACCAGCAAGTTTGATAAAACAAGATCACCGGTGGCCGCTAAACCACCTGACGTTACCATCACAACAGATGATGGCAAAGGAATGCCCAGTGTGGCCAGCAGTACCGTTAGTGCCACAATGTAGAGTCCGTATTGCGGAACCAAAGACAAGACGATATCAGTCACTGCTACTTTCTCCTTGGTTAGCGGCAACCTCTCGTACCAATGCAGTAAGCTCATCTAAGGTTATACCCATGCGTTCGGCCAGACGGTCCAGACGCTTTGGGAAGTTTGAACCCTCTTCTATTTCGAGTAAATCAAAAACAACGGCTCGGGGTAAATCGTACGACAAACCAATGTATCGGGGCGTCATCCATGGTCGTAACTCCACATTTTTATGTCGCGGGTCATCAAAATAAATGGCTTCAGCAAGTTGGGTAAATGTCAGTGTTACAGCCACAATCATAGACAGCACGAAGCCGGCAACGGCCCATTTCTGGGTTAAAATAAAACGATAAAGTTTTTTTTGTTGCATCCTGAATCACTTTTTACAGTTTTATCGAGTTGAGTTTAACTACTCAATTGGATTAGGCGACAACGGCAGCATCACGGTTGCTCGCAGCCCCTTGTGATAATTCTCAAGCTTAAGTTCACCACCGTGCAGGCGGACGATCCCGCGCGTTATAACACCATGTGGATAATCTATCCACTCGGAACTCAGTATAAAAGGTACGACACCTATTGTTTATCGGGCATCATGGTTCATCGGCATGGCATCGATAGAAAAATTCACATCTGCCTCAGACAATGCCCCGTCCAGATAATCAAAACACCCTTGCTCAATCACATCGGCAACCGCCTTTTTCAATAAACCAAACGTAGCCCGCGTTAATCCACCACCTGTACTGACCCGACGTATACCAATATCTTCCAGCATCGTTAACGTTATAGGCTCAGCAGTTGCGCCCATACCAAAATTGATTGGCCCATCAACCTCTTTCACCAACTGCGCTAACTCATCCAAATTATTAAGACCCGGCACAAACAAACAATCTGCACCGGCTTCCCCGTAGGCATTAAGTCGTGTAACCGCTTCATGATAAGGTTTTGCGTGTTGCGTGTAATACACTTCACATCGGGCCGTTAAGGTGTAGCGAATATCTGTGGAGTCTGCCGCTGCTCTTGCTGCACGAATTCGTTCCACAGCCTGATCAAACGCTATAAGCTCACCGTTAGAACCGTTAGTATCATTAGGTACAACTCCCTGATCTTCAATACTGCCACCAACCATACCTGCCGCAATAGAGGCGACAATGGTATCGGCAACCTCCTCTGCGTTGGCGCCATAACCGTTTTCAAGATCACCGCTCACAGGCAGCGTTGTCGCTTGCGCAATTTCAGCATAAGCATTCAGCATTTCTGCCCTTGGCGTACTGTAAACGTAGTCTTTGCGTCCCTTAACCCAATTAACACCACCGCTGGTGGTACCGATACACTTGAACCCAGCTTGTTCGAAAACAATTGAAGAGAAAGCATCCCAGGCACACGGCATAACAAAAAGCGATGATTGCTCATGCAATGCGTTAAAGTCTTCCGCCAGTTGTTTCTTAGACATTAGCATTTCACTTTAGAATCTCTGCCCTGCACAAACTGCGGCAACCCATCTTCAATCTCATACCAATTGGCTTTGTTGTCGGTGTAGATATGTGCGTCCGGTTTCAATTCTATTGCTGTATCTAACGTCGATAACGAAAACTCAATGCGTTTTTGATCATCTTTAGCGGGGGCAAACGTTAGGCTGGAACCACAGTGCTCGCAAAATTGTCGTTTGGTGTGATTAGGAGCGGTGTAGGTTTTAAGGTATTGCTTACCGGATACCCATCGAAAATTTTCAGCCTTAGCTTCGCCTAACGTTGCAAATGCGGCACCATGAAATTTTCGACACATGGAACAGTGACAATGACCCATACGTGTTTCAAGTGCATCCACTTCGTATTTTATTCGACCACACAAACACTGGCCTTTCAACGACGAGTTGTTGTTTTCTGCCATAGATTAAATTCCGATAAAAAGTGATAACAAAACTTATTAATGGCTAGCAAGGCAAGCCTGAGGTAATAAAACTGTTGAGACACTTTAAATTGATTAGTGCAGCACGTCAAAAAAGTAGTGATCACCCTGCGCCGAGAAAGCCATCGTAACGATTAAGTCAAAAAAAACCTTGCAATACGAATAGCGAAAAATGGAATAAAAAAGATGGAGCTATTGGATGAGAAAGCGACGAAGTTTAGTTCAGAGCCGAATAGTGGACTATTGGGTCTTTTGAGTATCACTCATTGAAATAATGAAGGGCTAAATTAGAGGAATTGAAATTTTGAATTCTTGCGGAAACTAGGATCGAGCCAAAAGCAAAAAATCAAGAAGCGGCGTAATCCTCAACCGCATTCTTGAATAGTCCATTTATCGCAATTTACAGAGCGACAACTTTGTTTGCACATGGACCTTTTTGGCCTTGGCCAACTTCAAATTCAACTGCTTGACCATCATTCAATGTAGCGTAACCACCACCTGCTTCGATCTCGGAATGATGAACAAATAAATCTTTGCTGCCATCTTCTGGTGTAATAAAACCGTAGCCTTTCTCGGCATTAAACCATTTTACTGTACCTTTACTCATACTCTTTACTCAATAATTGTTGGTGGAATATAAAAATTACATTCGAATCCACCCGTTCGAATATAAAGATAAATCTTATTCTGGCCGCATATGCGGGAATAATACAACATCCCGAATACTAGGCGAACCGGTCAATAACATCACTAACCGATCTATACCAATTCCTTCACCGGCTGTCGGCGGCATGCCATATTCTAACGCACGAACGTAGTCGGCATCGAAATGCATGGCTTCTTCGTCACCAGCAGCCTTATCGGCGACTTGCGCTTTAAAACGCTCGGCTTGATCTTCCGCGTCATTGAGCTCTGAAAATCCGTTTGCCAGCTCTCGCCCACCAACAAATAACTCAAAACGGTCTGTTACGAAAGGATTATCGTCGTTTCTGCGTGATAAAGGCGAAACTTCTGTTGGATATAAGGTAATAAACGTTGGATCGTGGAGTTTTTCTTCCACCGTGGCCTCGAAAATCTCAGTTTGGATCTTCCCGAGCCCCCATGTTGGCTTAACTTCTATCTTTAAGTGGGTGGCAATTGCGCTGGCTTTGTCCTTATCAGCCAAATCATTGGCATCAATCGAATCATTGTATTGCAGTATAGAGTCAAATAGGCTCAAGCGTGTAAAAGGTTTATCGAAATCGAACACCCCTTCGCCATCTTCTGTAGGAATTTGACGACTACCCACCACATCGCTAGCCAAACCTCGGAACATTTCTTCAGTTAAATCCATCAAATGCTCATAGGTGGCGTAGGCCTGATAGAACTCCAACATCGTAAATTCGGGATTATGCCGCGTGCTCAAGCCTTCATTGCGGAAATTACGGTTTATTTCGAAAACCCGCTCAAAACCACCCACAACCAAACGCTTTAGATAGAGCTCTGGCGCTATCCTTAAGTACAGTTCCATATCCAGCGCGTTGTGATGTGTAATAAAAGGCTTTGCCGCAGCACCTCCCGGAATCACCTGCATCATCGGTGTTTCAACTTCAAGAAACGCGCGCTCTTCCAGAAATTGACGAATATAAGACACCACAGCCGAACGCATACGAAACGTTGCGCGTGTTTGCTCATTCACGATGAGATCTACATAGCGCTGCCGGTAGCGGGTTTCCTGATCGCTAAGGCCGTGGAACTTTTCAGGTAAGGGGCGTAGCGACTTGGTTAGCAGCTCAATTTGAGCAGCTTTTACGCTCAGCTCACCGGTTTTAGTGATGAACAAGGTACCTTTAACGCCAATGATATCGCCGATATCAAGGTGCTTGAATGTATCGTAGTGATCATCGCCCAATGCTTGCTTTTGAACAAACAGTTGAATGTTGCCCGAAACATCCCGCAGCCCTGCAAAACTCGCCTTACCCATCACACGACGCGACATCATGCGCCCGGCTAAACAAACTTCGATGGCTTCCTCAGCCAGCGCTTCTTTTTCTTTACCAGCGTGAGCTTCCTGAAGCTGACCAGCTTTGGCATCCGGTTCCCATGTGTTTGGGAACGCAAGGCCAGCAGCGCGCTTTTCATTGAGCTTTTCACGTCGCTGGGCAATGAGTTGGTTTTCGTCGTCTGTCATAACATTCGTAAAAGTTGGTTAGGCAAAAGTTTTAGCAGCAAGTGACTTTGGCGTCTGTTACAAGCCTGCTTTTAAACTCTCTTTTATAAACTGGTTTAAGTCACCATCAAGCACAGCCTGAGTATTACTGGTTTCTACTGCTGTGCGTAAATCTTTTATACGCGATTGATCTAAAACATAAGATCTTATTTGACTACCCCAGCCAATATCGCTTTTGCTGTCTTCCAGCGCTTGTTGATCGCCGCTGCGTTTTTGTAGCTCAGCCTCGTACAACTTCGACTTCAGTTGTTTCATGGCCGTGGCTTTATTCTTATGCTGCGACCGATCATTCTGACACTGCACCACAATACCGGAAGGTTCATGTGTTATGCGCACAGCCGACTCGGTTCTATTAACATGCTGACCACCCGCACCGCTGGCTCGATAAACATCGATACGTAAATCAGCGGGGTTTATATCAATGTCGATGTCATCATCCACTTCTGGCGACACAAAAACCGCCGCAAATGATGTGTGACGACGGTTACCCGAGTCGAAAGGGCTTTTTCTGACTAAACGATGTACACCAGTTTCAGTGCGCAACCAGCCAAATGCGTAATCGCCTTCGAAGCGTATCGTTGCGGATTTAATACCAGCCACATCACCAGGCGACACCTCAATTAATTCAGTTTTGAAGCCTTGCCGCTCGCCCCAGCGTAAAAACATACGCAACAACATTTCTGCCCAGTCTTGAGCTTCTGTGCCACCACTGCCGGATTGAATATCAAGAAAGGCATGCGCCGCATCGTTGGGGCCGGCAAACATGCGCCTAAACTCAAGCTCGGCAACGCGCTCTTCGTAACTGGCTAGATCGGCGGCCACCGATTCGACGGTTTCTTCATCGCCTTCTTCACGCGCCATTTCCAAAAGATCGGTTGCATCGCCCAGCCCGCTGTCGAGCGTGTCGAACACATCCATAATCGTTTGCAGAGAAACACGCTGCTGACCGAGCTTTTGGGCTCGATCCGGATCGTTCCAAACTTCAGGGCTTTCCAACTCGAGTAGAACTTCTTCTAGCTGCTCTTTTTTACCCTGATAGTCAAAGATACCCCCTGAGCGACTCGGCGCGCTGCCGAAGGTCCTCAATGTGGACAATATAAGGGTTGATCTCGATCATGATGGTAGGAGGATTGCTTAAAGCGCTAAGTTTAGCGCAATTACACGCCTGTTGAGTGCATATGGTGAACCATTAATTGCAATGAGCGCTCCCCGCGGTAATGGTTAACGGCCAGCGCGTAAACCACCTGCACCTCAGCGCCCACCGACACCAAGCCAGCCTGATTAAACGCGATGGCATCGAAACGCTCACCGTAATCGCTCTTGTTATCGTCACTGGGTACTGAACGTAAACGCAGTTTGAGGTGGTTAGTGCCCACCACTCGGGATGATTCCACTAAAAAAACATCATCGAAAACCGGCGCTTCAAAGCCCTGCCCCCAAGGACTCACAGCATCAAGTAACGTGGCGTTGTCCAAACAGCGTTCGGTATCACTGAGTGAGCCATCACTGAGCCATTGTCGGGCCGGTAACTGCCCGCCTAACACCTCACTCACCGTATTTTCAAACGCCACACAAAACTGAGTGAAGTTATCACGCGACAAGCTTAAGCCTGCTGCCATCGCATGACCACCAAACTTGTCGATAAGCTCGGGGTTATTTGTGGCCACAGTATCCAGCACATCGCGGATGTGCACACCCGCGATGGATCTGGCAGAACCCTTGATGCCGTGCTCACCGTCGGCAGCAAAAATGACCACCGGCTTATGCAGTTGCTCTTTTAGGCGGCCCGCTAAAATACCGATAACACCCTGATGCCAGTTCTCGTCAAACAACACCAATGCACATTGCCCGGCAGAGTCTAGGTCTGGAGAGTCGAACGCTGCCTGCACCACAGCCTCGGCATCGGCGCGCATTGATTGTTCAATGCTGCGACGTTTTTTATTCAGTTCATCGAGCTCTATGGCTAAATGATGGGCTTGGACAGCATCGTCGGTGAGCAAGCATTCAATGCCTTTGGAAATATCGGCCAACCGACCTGCCGCATTGAGCCGGGGCCCAACAGCAAAACCGATATCCGCGGCATGCAGCCGTTCAGCCACACGACCAGCCTGACTAATTAGCGCTTGCACACCTGGCCTGCAAAATCCTTTTCGAATACGTCGTAAGCCTTGCTCCACCAATGTTCGATTGGTGGCATCCAGTGGCACAACATCCGCCACCGTACCGATGGCAACCAAATCCAGAAACTCCGCCATATTCACATTCAATAAAGGCTCACCCTGCTCTGAGCGTTGTTCATTGATGCGCGTGCGCAAAGCCAGTAATACATAAAAACACACACCCACACCGGCCAAGTTTTTACTGGGGAAAGTAGCACCCGGAATATTCGGGTTAACAATAGAGACAGCGTTTGGCAACACGGCCGGTGGTAAGTGATGATCGGTGATGATCACATCGATATCAAATTTACGGGCTCTTTCTACACCTTCTACCGATGCCACTCCGTTGTCTACAGTAACAATCAGCGATGGTTCCATAGCTGCAGCTACATCAACAATGGCAGGCGATAATCCATAGCCAAACTCAAAGCGATTAGGCACAAGATAATCAACCGACTCAAAACCCATAGCTCGTAAACCCAATACCGCCAGGGTGGTGCTGGTAGCGCCATCGCAATCGTAATCACCGATCACTAACACCGCTTCCTGCGCCTGCAATGCTTGCATTAAACGATCACAGGCCGCGTCAATGCCAAGTAACGCATCGGGCCGGGGTAAATCAGCCAGGGCATAATCGAGCTGTGCAGCGCTCTCCACCCCTCGATGCGCCAACACGCGTTGAATAAGCGTGTTCTCGTGCAGCTGCGGCACTAAGGCCGGCAGCTCACGGCGGTTGATTTGATGGTCAGCCACTGTTACGTCCTAACGGCCACCATTTTTTCCACCAAGGTTTATTGGCTGTTCGGCGGCTTTCCAAAATCGAAACACCTTCACAACCATCCAGGGTTAAACGCTCGATTTGTCCATTGGCTAATGCTTGTTGCAAAGGCTCTAGCAAGTTTTGTGTAAATCGTTTTTTAGCCGCCGTTAACTGAGTAACATCGCCTGCCAACCATGCATTATAGATTTGCGTATCGAGATACACCCAAGGCTTATCGCGATTATCGATGTTTGAAGTGTTTTGAACCGACGCCAGTAAGTCATCAGCGTTCGAGATGGGCAACTGATAATGGCCTGCAAAAGCCTTCGCAAAAGCGTTATCGGAAAAAAGCAATGCCGACGGGTTTTTATCTGCTTTTGGTAAGTCCGCACCACCCCAAAACCACAGCGCATTAATTGTGGCTAAGCCGCGACTTTGCCGCGCCATATTCACAGGGTGTGCATGCAATAACATTTGTACTTCAGTAAATAATAGACGCCAAGCATCAGCGCTGGCTTGGCGCGGTAAGAAGCTGGCTATTCTGCCGTTAGCGACGGCATGGCTTGGCCAAGTGTCCAAAGAGGCATTATTAATGCCCGTAAACAACCAACGATTGTTGTCTAGTTTAACAACTGACTGGTTGTCCGGATTGATCAACTCATTAATAGACGCAATGATCGCGTCGGCCTCATCGGCTTGAATGTGTAGCGCTTGCGCAGGGATGAGACGCGCGTTGTCGGTGCCAGCCATGAGATGCACTGGGTCTGCGCGCACTGTATGATGCGCCTCATTCTGTAAGGCATTGTTAAGGGCATCGCAGCCAGACGTTTTGGGCAATGCGCTTTCGGTAGCCTCTCTTAAGCTAAGCTGAGCGGCGGGAATAGCCGATGGTTTTAGCGTTGCCACATTGCTGGCCGAAAACAGGGCCTGCTCATAACTTTGGAACGGGTTACTGAGCACTTGACTGTTATTCAGTTCAGCGGGTGGGTTGTCACTTGCTTGCTGATCAGAACTGTTGTCACCGGAGTGAGCGTCGGCGAATTGGGTTTGTTGATGCTGTGCCTGATCAGATTCACTGACAGCTTGATTAGCGTTGTGTGCAGAAGCATCGTTCTCGACAGGCTCATCAGAACCGATGTCTGAGAAACACCCAGGAACCAGCAGCGTAACAATTGGTGAAGTAGTCGTCATAATGTCATTATTATAAGGCGTCACGCAGCAACGTAGTTTTTTAACTGAATTGGCATTTGACTACGGAACTCAACTGGCATCCAGCGTTCATAAGCCCTGTAACACGCAATAAGCCGTAAACCAGACCCGAGCAATTTTGAATTATGAAGAACAAGAATATAGTCATAGCCGTCATTATTGCGCTTATTGCAGCCTTCTTCATTTTCGACCTTGGGCAATATTTAAACCTTGAGTATTTAAAGAGTCAGCAGTCTGCGCTAGATAACCTCTATAACGAACGTCCCTTTTACGTGATTGCCGTTTACATGGTTATCTACATTCTTGTTGCTGCGTTATCGTTGCCCGGTGCTGTGATACTCACGTTAGCAGGTGGTGCAATTTTTGGCTTGCTCACAGGTACCTTGTTGGTGTCGTTTGCCTCCAGTATTGGTGCAACCTGCGCATTTCTGGTTTCTCGATTCCTGCTGCGAGACACAATAGAAAGCAAATTCGGCGACAAGCTAAAAACGTTCAACGACAACATCGATAAAGACGGGCCGTTCTATCTATTTACTGTTCGTCTGGTCCCGGTGTTTCCGTTTTTTCTGGTTAATCTGGTGATGGGCTTAACCAAGATTAAAACCACAACATTTTATTGGGTCAGCCAGCTGGGCATGTTGGCCGGTACGATCGTTTTTGTTAACGCCGGCACCCAATTGGCACGTATCGACAGCCTAAGCGGCATATTGTCGCCCAAGCTTCTGTTCTCTTTTGCTTTGCTAGGTATCTTTCCTCTAATGGCTAAAAAAATCGTTTCATTCTTCCAAGCGCGCAAACAATATGAAAACTGGCCCAAGCCCGACTCTTTTGACCGAGACATCGTTGTATTAGGCGCAGGTTCCGGCGGTTTGGTGTCTTCCTACATTGGTGCAGCTGTTAAAGCCAAGGTTACGCTCATTGAGCGTCACAAAATGGGTGGCGATTGTTTAAACACCGGATGTGTACCGTCTAAAGCGCTTATTCGAAGTGCCAAGCTGATGAACCATATCGAGCACTCAAGCACCTATGGTGTGCAAAATGCCACCGGCGAAATCGACTTTGCCAAAACCATGAGCCGCGTGCATGAAGTTATCGCGAAAATAGAACCACACGATTCCATTGAACGCTATACCAACCTGGGCGTGGATGTCGTGCAAGGCGAAGGCAGAATAACCTCGCCCTGGACGGTCGAAGTTAACGGCCAAACCCTGACAACGCGAAACATTATTATTGCAACCGGCGCCAAGCCGTTTGTGCCACCTATTCCCGGTCTTGATCAAGTTGAATACCTCACCTCAGACAACCTGTGGCAATTAACACAACTGCCAAAACGTCTTGTTGTGCTTGGCGGCGGTCCAATTGGTAGCGAACTTACGCAAGCTTTTAAACGCTTAGGCAGCGATGTATGGCAGGTAGAAATGGCCTCCGCCATTATGAACCGCGAAGACCCTGAAATTTCTGAAATGGTGAAACAACGTTTCGAAGCCGACGGCGTTAACGTGATGGTTGACACCAAAGCCATCGGCGTTGAAGTAGAACCGGGTGGTGAAAAAATATTGATTTGTGAAAAAGGTGCTGAAAAAATCCGCCTCGCCTTCGATGAAATTATTGTAGCCGTTGGCCGCTCTGCAAACTCCAGTGGCTTTGGGCTAGAAGAACTCAATATTGCCACAAGACGCAATGGCACGATTGAAACCAACGACTACCTGCAAACTGCCTTCCCAAATATTTATGCCGTCGGTGATGTGGCAGGCCCGTATCAATTTACACACACTGCATCTCATCAGGCATGGTATGCCGCTGTGAATTCATTGTTCGGTACGTTTAAAAAATTCCGAGCCGATTATCGCGTGATTCCATGGGCCACGTTTACCGACCCCGAAGTGGCACGCGTGGGTTTGAACGAAACCGATGCAAAAGAAAAAAACATTGCATACGACGTTACCACTTACGGCATTGATGATTTAGACCGTGCTATTGCAGATAGCGTTGATCATGGCCTAGTTAAAGTGCTCACGGTTCCGGGCAAAGATAAAATACTCGGCGTTACCATTGTTGGCGAACATGCGGGCGAACTGATTAGTGAATATGTTCTGGCGATGAAACACGGTTTAGGTTTGAATAAAATACTGGGCACTATTCATATTTACCCGACTATGGCTGAGGCCAATAAGTATGTGGCCGGTAACTGGAAGCGCGCTAATCAACCTGAAACTTTATTGAAGTGGGTTGAAAAGTATCATGCTTGGCGACGCTCCTAATGTGGGTTTTGGTACTGATCGTTCATACGTCGTTCTGACAACGCCTGCTTTATAATCTGCCAAGCCGATGACAAAAACAAACCAGCCATAATTGCAGCAACGATCAGATCAGGCCAACCGCTTGCCGTTCCCCAGACACCCAGGGCGGCAAGCATAACCGCAACATTGCCAATGGCATCATTACGTGAACAAAGCCAAACAGAACGCACATTTGCGTCACCATCCTTGTAGCTCACCAACAACAACACACTGGCAAGGTTAGCGATCAATGCGAGAAAACCCACCCAGCCCATGATTTGTGCTGACGGAATGTCTGCATAAAAAACACGATAAACGGTAGACCCAAAAACCCACGTGCCGACAGCCAGAAGACTAATACCTTTGAACAAAGCAGCATTAGTACGCACCGCTAAAGATGATCCAATAACGGCTAGCGACAAACCATAGGTCAGGGCATCACCCAAAAAATCCAGCGCGTCAGCTTGTAAGGCCTGCGACTGCGCGAGCCGCCCTGCACTCATTTCTATAAAAAACATCAAAGCATTGATCGCAATTACTAGCCATAACCTGCGTATATAATCGTCTGAAACACCGTCGAATTTGACGTCATGATCACAAGATGCGGACATACATAACCCCTATTGCACTAATTTTGCTATAGTATAAAATCTCTAGTCACTAGAGCTTCAAGGGGTTTTTGAGATGT
>CALDTX010000254.1 GCA_937923565.1 uncultured Granulosicoccaceae bacterium
TTTCTCTCATTATACCCATAGCAGACTAAAACCAAAAAGATAGATGCAATTGTTAATGCTTAATCTAGCTTTTTGTTCAAATTCTGACAAGAGCAATGAATACTTTGGCAACCGACCAACCATAAAGACCCGTAAAAAGGCTATAAACAAGGCAGAAACCGCTCCCAACATTTTACCTTGATATGCAACTAAAATACTGATTTTAATGCATTAATTGCCGCAATAACTGGTTAATAAATGCGCAAATTTTAAGCGCTTGACCAACTTTATCGATCTAAAAACGAAAGATCACCACGCCCTTGTCGGCGAACTTCAATGTCGCCATCATCGCTAAGCGCTAATACTGATGTTGGCTCGTAACCGCAATTGCCGCCATCAATAATTAAATCAACCTGCTTTTCTAGCTTGGCACGAATGTCTTCTGCGTCGGTTTCAGGCAGGTCTGAACCCGGCATGATCAAGGTGCTGCTCATCATTGGCTCATTCAGCTCTTTCAACAGTTCCTGACAAATGGGGTTATCGGGAACTCGAATGCCGATGGTTTTTCTTTTTGGGTTTTGTAGTCGGCGCGGCACCTCATTCGTAGCCTGCAATATGAATGTATAAGGCCCCGGTGTGAGCGATTTTAGCGTTCTGTACGACACATTATTGACGCGCGCATACACGGAAATATCGGATAAATCTCGACAAACCAACGTAAAATTATGTTTTGAATCTGTACGGCGAATACGTGCAATACGCTCCATGGCGTTTTTGTCGCCCACATGACAACCCAACGCGTAACATGAATCGGTTGGGTAAACGATGACACCGCCCTTCTCGATAATTTGCACTGCCTGGGAAATTAAACGCTTTTGCGGGTTTTCCGGGTGAATTTCAAAATACTGGCTCATGGAATAACTGGTTTTTCACAATTTTGAACTTTTTAAGAAAGAATAGCCCGCTTAAGCGGATCGCTGTTTGCATTATGAACGTTTATTGCTAACTAGCATCATAGAAACACTAAATAAAGCGATTTTACCGCCCCATTTAACCATCTTACTTTCAGGACTTTTTATGAACTGTCGAATGCGAAAAAATTTGACCATGCTCGGGCTGCTTGCCGTTTTACCTTTTGGTTTTGCTCCGGTATGGGCAGATGGCACCCACGATGATATCGACAGAGGCCCCATTGCAGCTACTGTTAACGGCACAGAAATTTATCAATTATCGGTTGATCGCGTCACGCAGCAGATCCAAGCGCAAGGCCAGCAGGCCGATAAAACCAAAATTCTGCAAGAGCTGATCAATCTGGAAGTGCTTACGCAAGCTGCAGAAGAAGCACATTTGGAAGCCGACCCCGATGTGTCTGTCGCACTCAGACTCCAGTACGTGCAAACCCTGGCAAACGCATTTTTAGCCAAATCCAGTGAAACTATCGAAATAACCGAAGAGCAGTTGCGAGCGGCTTACGATAATCAAGAAGCAGACATGAGTCAGCAGGAATATAACGCAAGTCATATCTTGCTTGAATCTGATGAAGCCGCCACAGCCGTCATAGCTCAGTTAAAAGACGGTGCTGACTTTGCTGAGCTGGCAAAAACAGAGTCCACCGGCCCAAGCGGACCAAACGGCGGCGAACTGGGCTGGTTTCAGGCCGCGACGATGGTGCCGGAATTTTCAGCAGCCGTCGCCACGATGGAAGTTGGCGCTATCAGCGAAGAACCCGTGCAAACTCAATTTGGCTGGCACGTTATTAAACTTAACGATACACGCGGCGCGGCGAAGCCTGAGTATGAGTCGGTCAAAGGCGACATCTACAACTCATTGATGCGCGAGTCGCTTGAGAAAACAGTCAATGATCTGCGTGAAGCTGCAACTATAGAAACGATGTAGCCTCGTTAATTTAGGGCTCAAGCAGCAACTCAGTTGCTTGAGCCCTACAAGTAAACGCAACTTACATTAACGCCTATCCAACCAACCAACTAGCCAAGCCAAGCCAAGCCAATTCAACCAACTGGCAAATCTCATCCAAGCCATTAATTAAGCGTATTCAGCAAGCGCGCTACTCAAGACCTCGCGCCAAATCTGCTTGAATATCGACCGCATCTTCCAAGCCAACCGAAAGCCGGATTAAATTCTCGTTTATCCCTACAGCCAGACGATCTTCATCGCTCATGCGTCCATGGGTGGTTGTCGCGGGATGCGTGATGGTTGTACGAGCATCACCCAGATTACCGGTTATCGAACATAGCTTTGTAGCGTCAATGACCTTCCACGCAGCGGCCTGACCACCTTTTACTTCGAATGAAATGATGCCACCGGGTAAGCGCTGTTGTTGCTTGCACAGCTTATGTTGGGGATGCGATTCAAGCCCTGGGTAGTTAATCCGCACTACATTCGTTTGCTGTTCCAACCATTGCGCCACCGCTTGTGCATTGTGGGAATGCTGCTGCATGCGTAACGACAAGGTTTCAAGACCTTTCAGAAACACCCAGGCGTTAAACGGACTCATGCTAGGCCCGGCACTGCGCATATAGCTGGTTAACTCCTTTATTAACTCGTTGCTGCCGGCTATGGCGCCGCCAACACACCTGCCCTGTCCATCCAAATACTTGGTGGCAGAATGAATCACAATATCAGCACCAAGTTCAGCCGGTTTTTGCAGCGCCGGTGTGCAAAAACAGTTGTCTACGATCAGTTGAACCCCGGCGCTGTGGGCAACCTCGGCCAAGGCGCGGATGTCGGCAATTTCGGTCAGCGGATTCGTTGGTGTTTCCAGATAGAGGTAACGGGTATCTTTATCGATCAGGGCCGCCCATTCGTCAGCATCGAAGCTGTTAGCCCATTTTGTATTGACGCCAAAGCGCGGCAGAAAGTTTTTAAACAAATTAACCGTACTTCCGAACATATTACGGGTGGCAATCAAATTTTCCCCTTGGCGCATCGTGCCCATCAACACCATATTGATTGCAGCCATACCAGAACTGGTGCCAATGCACGATTCAGTTTTCTCTAGTGCAGCTAACCGCCGCTCAAACGCTTGCACCGTGGGGTTGGTGAAACGCGAGTAGATCAAACCATCCACCTCGCCACCGAAATGCGCAGCGGCGCTGGCGGCATTGTCGAAAACGTAGCTGGAGGTGGTTACTATGGACTCGCTGTGTTCCGCAAAAGAGCTACGTTCAACACCGGCCCTTATGGCAAGCGTGTTGTCCCCCAGCTGCTGGGAATCGCTTGAGTTGTCGTCATTAATATTTGTCACGAAAATTGTTCCAACACCCTATGGCTTTGTTCATGTAACGTATAGGTTATACTGCCTATGTTACTTAGAAGATTAACTTTTATAGTCTCGCATCTGGTGCAATTGTTAAAGCAAATTACAGTAGCAATGTTGCTTGGTTCCGGTTTTGGATTCGCGCAAGCCGATCTGCCCGCGCCTCATTGCCAAAAAAATCTCGACGTTGCAGTGTCACTGTATAACAGTGGCGACAACAGCGCTGCGGAAATTAAGCTAAATCAGCTGAAAGAGCGCTGTGCGCATTGGCCACAAATACACCACAATCTGGGTGTGCTCGCTGCGCAGGAACAGCAATGGGAAAGTGCGGTAGCGTACTTTGAACAAGCGATACAAGCCTCTCCCACAACAGCCCATTCATTAAATCATCTACGATCTGTTTACCAACATCAGGCCACGCAGGCTTTTCAAACTGTTTTAGGCCACAAAAGTGTCGGTAACGCACCGGAACTGCGAATGCAGAACAGTGCATCCCATGCGCTATCAGAGCAAACAACAACTATCAGTCAAACAGAACTGCACGATATCGTAACGGTTGAATACGAACTCTACGATTGGTGGCAGGCCGCTGCCTCAAAACAAACAGAAGCTTGGTTATCTCACTATGCCTTTGGCTATCCGCCTATGGAAAATAACGACGCAGCCCGCGTAGAATGGCAACAGGTAGAGCGCGATATCGCATTTACTCAAAACGATACCGTTGTGGTGCTGCAATACGAGGTAATGGCTGAGCAAAAGCTCACTATGCTTTTTATGCGCGTGCAAAACAATCGTTGGAAAATTTACAGAGAAACGCAGTTTTGATGCAACGCGTCGTCATCATTATTTCCTTATTGCTGTGCTTGCTAAGCAGTGCAACAGTTAGCTATGCGGAAACGCATCAGAAAAACAAGCACAGTAGCGAACTCGACTCACTGAGCTACCTAACCTTAAATCATATTTTGTCGGGTAATTTTGCCCAAGCCGAACCGCTGGTTTTCAAGCTGACCAAACAATTCCCGGACTACCCTTTAGGCCATCTGCTAAAAGCGGAAGTTTTACAAGCTCGCGGGATGCAATCGAGCCTGCTGGCCAATGTTAATAATTTCTCTCCCCAAATTATCGAGCTATTGCTGGAAGCAAAAACCAGAACCCACCATAATCCAGCTGGCGATAAACCATCTCAGCAAGCACTGGTTCCAGAGTTACTTATTCAAGCTGGTAGCCATGTCGACAACATCCTCATTGCCGATGTCGAGCAGTCTGTTTTTTACCTCTACGACACACGTTTCGACACACCCAAGCTTATAAAAAAACATTACATCGCATCGGGTAGAGGCGGCTTTGGCAAACAATCAGAGGGCGACCTAAAAACACCACTCGGCGTTTATCATATTACCGGTTACCGAAGCGGCGCTTCTTTGCCGGCTCTTTATGGATCGGGTGCTTTAATGCTCGATTACCCGAACGCACTAGACAACGCTCTAGGTCGAAGCGGGTCTGGTATCTGGTTGCATGGCATACCGTCGCATAGCCGCAGCCGCTCACCTCGTTCCAGTGAAGGTTGCGTTACGATGGCAAACGACCATCTTTTGGATTTGAAAAACCGATTAGACCCCAAGCGAACACTGGTGGTGTTATCCAACAAAATTCGCTGGATTGATGCTAATCAACAAAACGATAATATCGAGCGATTCTCCGAACTGTTCAATCAATATCAAGATGCACTACTCAATCAGCGGCACGCTGATTTGAAGTCGATATACGAGCTCAATGCATGGCGCGACAAGCGAGCCGCAATTGAAGCTTCCGGCTTTCGTCAGGTAACTAGCAACACCAAAGCTAAATTCGCAAGTAACGGCATCAATTTAAAGGCACTGGCACAAGTGAGCACCAGCGACATCGCTATCCTCAAAAACCCGGAGCTCGACCGTCAAAGCAATAATCAGTTTCTCGTCATGTCGGTTAATCTCGGCCATCTTCAGCCAGGCAGGCTCACCCTGTATTGGCACCAAAACTCACAAGGTTTGTGGCAAATCAGCCACGAGCACTTGCAACTCAACGGCATTTAGGTAACGTTTTTTCTGTGCGCTAGATCAAATTATTGCCTGAATTACGGCTGCTGGGTAAAGATTCGTCAGTACAAATACCTCAAGCGCCATTTTTTCTTCAAGTCCCCCGTAATACGGCCGATTTTTACACTACACAGGATACAACCAGAGAGACTAAGCAGGTCTGGATCGCTTACTAAACGATGTTTTTCAACAAGATATTTAAATCCAGCGAAAAGCCGGAGGAGCCGCGCCGTCGCAAGCGTTCTACTCCCGAGCGCAGTCGCACCCAAGTAACACGCAAACAGCATGTCAAAGTGGACGTAGCTGATCTTCGTGTGGGTATGTTCGTAGTCGAACTGGACAAACCTTGGGAAGAATCAGGCTTTATGTTTCAAGGCGTGGAGCTCAAAAGCGCCACAGATATTCAAGCGGTCCAAAGCGAGTGTAAATTTGTTTGGGTTGATTTTGACGAATTCAGCCTGCACAAGGATAAACCCGCAACCGGCTTAAAACCACAGCCTGGTGTTGGGTCAATGAACAGCGACGGACTCGGCATAGAAGATGAATTCAATGCCGCCAAGGAAGTGCATTCGATGGCCAGTGAAGCCATTTCCACTTTGTTCGAAGAAATTCGCCTGGGTGCGGAAATCGATGGCACCAAGGTTAAACAAGCTGTTAATGGTTGCGTAGACAGCATTCTGCGTAACCCCGATGCATCCGTATGGCTCACCCGCATTCAAGCCAAGCACGAGGCTACTGCACAGCATTCTCTCAACGTTGCAGCACTGAGTATCATCATGGCAAAAGCTGCAGGTATGACGCAGCGCGAAATGGAAGACGTTGGTGTTTGCGGCATGCTGCATGATGTGGGTAAAACGAGTATCTCGACTGAGGTGCTCGAAAAAGTTGGGCCATTGACGCCAGAAGAAATGCTCGAGATGCGGAAACACACACGCTACGGTCGAGACATTCTGGTATCGACAAAAAGTGTTATGTCAGGTGCCGCTGATGTTGCTCATTCGCATCATGAACGTGAAGACGGCAAAGGTTACCCCAGACAACTCGATTCAGACTCCATTCCAATTTTCGCAAAAATAGTGTCTATCGCGGAAGCTTACGACACCATGACAACCAAGCAGCCTTATCGAGAAGCGGTGTCACCGACTGACGCACTGCAAGAGCTTTACGCACAACGTGGTAAGCAGTTCGACGATGAGATGGTCATTAACTTTATCGATGCTGTGGGTATCTTTCCACCGGGCAGTATCGTTCAGTTAGTGAATGGCGAAGTTGGTATTGTGTTGGCCAACACATCCGATAAGCTCAGACCTCGCGTTATTCTGATACTGGACGCATCGCTAGAACCAGTGCAGCAACGCGTTATTGACTTATCCCAAATGGATGTTGACGCCGAAGGCAACGTGTATCAAATAAAAACAACACTCAGCGATGGCAGCTTCGGAATCGACATCGCCGATTTTCAGCGCGCTGGTTTACGCGTCGGCTAACTACAGCACAACCAAGTCATCACCAGCACCTGCTCGCTTTACGTCATCTGAACGTTCCCGCTCCAACGAATCAAGATAAGCATTATCGACATCGCCGGTAATGTACTCGCCATTAAAGCAACTGGATTCAAAGGTATCGATGGGATGTTTATCGTAGCGAACGGCATCGATGAGGTCTTCGAGGTCTTGGTAGATCAGCCAATCGGCACCAATGATTTCCTGAATTTCTGATACTTCACGGTTGTGTGCGATAAGTTCAGCTGGCGCTGGCATATCAATGCCATACACATTCGGAAAACGCACCGGCGGTGCAGCGGATGCCAGATATACCTTTTTAGCACCGGCATCTCTGGCCATTTGAACAATTTGCCCAGAAGTGGTTCCTCTGACGATGGAGTCGTCGACCAACAACACGTTTTTCCCGCTGAATTCCAAGTCGATTGGGCTCAGCTTTTGGCGTACCGATTTTTTACGCATCTGCTGACCGGGCATGATAAACGTGCGGCCTATATAACGATTTTTTATAAAGCCTTCGCGGTACTTTAAACCTAAATGGAACGCAACTTCCATGGCTGAAGTGCGGCTGGTATCCGGTATGGGGATTACCACGTCGATGTCGTGGTCGGGACGCTGGTTAAGAATGTTCTTGGCCAGTTTTTCGCCCATGCGCAAACGCGACTTATAAACAGAGACATTGTCGATAATGCTATCGGGGCGCGCCAGATAAACATACTCAAAAATACACGGTGACAACGCCGGATTACGAGCACATTGTCTCGAATGTAAGTTGCCTTCTGTATCAATGTAAACAGCTTCGCCCGGTGCAACATCGCGTAAACGGGTAAAGCCTAACCCTTGTAGCGCTACACTTTCGCTGGCCACTGCATATTCGGTTCCGTTGTCGGTGTGCCGTATACCGATAACGGCTGGTCGGATGCCTAGCGGATCGCGAAACGCAAACACGCCACGCCCAACCAACATACCTATAACCGCGTAAGCGCCTTTACAACGTTCATGTACAGCTGCAACCGTTGTGAAAATTTGCTCAGGCGTTACCACCTTTGCAGGTTTAAGTGCTTGCAGTTCATGAGCGAAAACATTCAGTAGCACTTCGGAGTCGGAGCTGGTATTGATATGACGTAAATCAGATTCGAACAGCTCAGTTTGCAAAACAGCGGCATTCGTTAAATTACCGTTGTGCCCCATCACTATGCCGTAAGGCGAGTTCACGTAGAAAGGTTGAGACTCTGCTGCGGCCGATGTGCCTGCAGTGGGGTACCTGACATGGCCAATGCCCATGTTGCCTTTGAGCCTTAGCATATGCTCAGCGGTGAATACATCACGCACAAAGCCTGCGCCCTTTCGCAACATCAGTTTGCCTTCATGACTGGTTGCTATTCCGGCGGCATCTTGCCCTCGGTGTTGTAACAAGGTTAAACCATCATATAAACGGTGGTTAACGCTGTCACACCCTACAATTCCGATAATGCCGCACATGACTGTTTAAGAACTCGCTGGTGGAAAATCAAAATGCTGACCAAGCTCTACAGGTAACTGAGCATGGATAAATTGCGCTGCGTTTTGTAATGGCGGAAGAATTTTTGATTCCTGCCACCAGTTTTCTTGCTTCAACGTAGGTTGTAAATTGGCCAATAGAACTAGCAACGTAACAATAACAAAGCCGCGCGTTGCACCAAACACTACGCCAAGAATAGTATCCATCCTGGTTTTACCCGAAGACGACAATATTTTCTGGAACAAAAAATTGATAATCGAACCGATAATCATACTGCCAAAAAACAACACCACGGCGCTGATCGCGAAGCGGGCTTGCGGGCTGTCTATGGAGTCACGCGGTAACAGGCTGGCAAAGCGTGAGGTGAAAATTAGCGTGATCAGTATGGCGGCAAGCCAGGTGCACAGATTGATGGCTTCTTTAAAAAAACCACGAAAAGCGCTCACCACCATAGAAAAGGCGATGGCGATAAGAATGCCGATGTCGATGCCCAAAACTAACCTCCAGCCCAAAGGGCCAAGAACGCCTATTCTATCAAACCACGCAGCATAAATTAGGGGTAACTGATAACCATTGATTCCATACCAATAAGATTAGACACCTTATCCCGATTTTCTAGCGCTCGCTCGTAACTGATCATAGGCCCCACACGCACTCTGAATAAGTTGGCATTTTGCTTTGAGGTGGTTACAAAAGATGGATAGCCGGCACTTCGGAGCCGATCACGTACAGCAATGGCATTTTGCTCCTCACTAAAACTGCCAGCCTGAACAACCCAAGCCGATATACGCGTTTCGGTTTTTGACGACTCGGCAGCACGGGTTGGCGCGGTTAGCTTGCCACTGGAAGCAGGCTCGCTATCACCAACAATTGCGGCGCTGGTTTCGACGCTCTCAGGCCGACTGATATTCTCCGTTTCCGTGAACAAGTTGCGCTCATTGATAACGGTATTTTCCGAAGGCCCAACCACACGCGGTGGTTCTTCGCGAAGCCGCTCCACACGCCGGTATTGGCTTTCACTTCCAGAACCATCCAATAACAACGGCAAGAATATGACAGCCACGGCAATAAGCACAGCAGCGCCCCATAGGCGTTGTCGCAAACGTACCGCTCGCTGTTCGTCCAGTGGATCCAACGATGTCACAACTGACTATTCCTGCCCGGTGGGCGGTTTCTGAGTGTGCCAATAGGCTCGTATAGCGCTGACAGTGAAAAACGAGCCAACCACAAGAATAATAGCCTGCCCATTTGATTCTAACTGTTGCAATACCTTTGAATGGGCTGTTTGAAAGGCTTCTGCAACATTACAATGTTCCGATACATTTTCTGCATCAGCGGGCAATTGCGACACAATTTGGGCTGTCGTGGCGGCTCTGGCTCCATCCAGTGCGGCGCAGTACCAAGCTTCCGCAAGGCTTTGTAACTGCTCTGCCACACCGGCAATGTCTTTGTCTTGCATGATGCCCAGCACCACATGTACGGCATGGTTCGGGTAGCGCGCTGCAATCGTTTGTTTTATGGCCATCGCCGCAGCCGGGTTATGACCCACATCGAGTAACACAGGCACGTTGTCATACACCGTGTGTTCCAATCGCCCCGGCACCGTAACGTTTGCCAGTGCCCATTCTATGGTTTCCGCAGACACTTTAAATTGATGACTTAGCGTTTCGACACACAACAGCGCACAGGCGGCATTACGCGCTTGATGATCGCCTGCCATCGCAACGGTAGGTAATTGCTTGAAATTGGGTTGAAGCAGCACCATTTCAGCCTCGTTTGCAGCGTCGAGCAGCGCTTGAGGTGGGTCTAACTCACCCAACACCAAGGGCTTACCCCTACGACCAATGGCCACTTTTTCTAAGCCGATGGCATCGCGTGTGTCGCCCAGATACTCCTGATGATCCAGCGCTATGCTGGTAATAATCGAGCAATCGGCATTCCAGATGTTAGTGGCATCTAACCGTCCACCTAAACCCACTTCCAGAATGGCTAGGTCGCACTGTGCTTGGTCGAAAGCACACATCGCGGCAAGCGTTGTGTATTCAAAATAGGTCAGCAATTCCGGTTCGCGAAAATGCTCAACAGTATGCAATGCCTTAACAATAGTGGCATCGTCGAGCATGTTGCCGTTTATGCAAATACGTTCGTTAAATTCGTTGATGTGTGGTGAAGTGTAAGTACCGACTTTGAAACCGGCCCGCGTGTAAATGGCGGTTAGTAAAGCAACGGTTGAACCTTTGCCATTAGTACCACCCACAAGAATAACCGGCATGCGCGCAGGTTTTATCTGCGCACGTTCGGCAACACGACCAACGCGCGCCAAACCCATTTCAATTTCGCTGGGATGTAAATCTTCCAACCACTCTAGCCAGCAAGACAGTGAGTCGTCCAGTGAGGGAACGTTCATATCATTTGTGGGTAAGACTACCGTGCTTATCGCATCGGTTTAGGGCTAGCCATCGGCGGCCGCTACCGCTTCACTAGGGATGGGTGGACGATCACCAAGCTTCGCTAACAGATTCGTGAGTTTGTCGCGCATTTCACGACGGTCTACGATCATGTCGATGGCACCGTGCTCCAACAAAAATTCCGAGCTTTGAAAACCTTCTGGCAATTTTTCACGCACGGTTTGCTCGATAACGCGCCGACCAGCAAAACCAATTCTGGCACCAGGTTCTGCAATGATGATATCGCCCAACATGGCTAAACTGGCGGAAACACCGCCCATGGTTGGATCGGTTAGCACTGAAATATACGGCAAGCCACGCTCAGCTAATTTCGTGAGCATCGAACTGGTTTTGCCCATTTGCAATAACGAGAACAACGCTTCCTGCATGCGTGCACCACCGCTAGCACTAAAACAAACCAACGGTATGCCCTCTTCCAGACAACGATCGCACGCTTGTGCAAAACGCTCACCCACAACCGAACCCATTGAACCGGCCATAAAGCCGAAGTCGAAAACGGCAACAACCACAGGAATGCCTTTGAGCTCGCCACGCATAACCACTAAGGCATCTTTCTCGCCGGAGTCTTTTGCCGCCTGAGTGAGCCTGTCGCGATAGCGTTTAGAATCTTTAAATTTGAGGATGTCGAGCGGTTCGATATCGGCACCGATTTCCACGCGGTTATCTGGGTCGAGTAGCCGGTCGAGTCTGTTGCGTGCCGAAACTTGCATATGATGGTTGCATTTTATGCAAACATCTTGCGCACGCTCGATTTCAGCACGATACAAAACGTTGGAGCAGTTGTCACACTTAACCCACAAGCCTTCGGGTACGTTGCCTTTATCTTCGTTGCGAGTGCCAATGCGGGATGGGATGAGTTTTTCAAACCAACTCATGCGCCCGACTATTGGTCTGGCTTTCGCTTTTTTTCCGTCGTCACTCACTGTGTTGTTCTCTTGGGTGAAGTTTTCCCTATGCCGCGCTAGCTGGCAATTTTATCAACTGCTGCTCGCATAGAACCGACAAGGCTGCGCAATTTTTCGTGCATTGTTGCCGCATCATTCGCATGGTGCTCTACGATCGAAACCAGAGCACTACCAACGACGATCGCATCTGCGGCACTCGCCACAGCCGCTGCCGACTCAGCATCACGAATACCAAACCCTACAGCCACTGGAATGTCTGTAATCGATTTAATATGGGCCACTTTCTTCGATACCTCAACAGTATCAAGATTTGCTGCGCCTGTAACGCCTTTCAAAGAAACATAGTAAATATATCCACTAGCATACTCGCAAACCGCCTTAATCCGATCATCTGGAGAGGTGGGTGAGAGTAGGAAAATACTGTCGATACCAACGGCATCCACTTGGGCAACTAGATCTGCAGCTTCTTCGGGAGGTAAATCGACCGTGAGTAATCCGTCTACACCACTGGCACTGGCCTTTTGAGCAAAAGCCTCATACCCCATGGTTTCCACCGGGTTCATATACCCCATTAATACAATCGGCGTGTGGTCGTTGATTTTTCTGAATGCGGCGACAACATCAAGCACATCGTTCAGCGTTGTACCACCGGCCAAGGCACGTTCGCAAGCAGCTTGAACCACTGGCCCATCGGCCATCGGGTCAGAGAACGGAATACCTAATTCGATGATGTCGGCACCTGCGTCAACCAACGTGTTCATTAAAGCCAGGGTGGTATCTGTGTCGGGATCGCCTGCAGTGATATAGGGCACGATCATTTTGCTGCGATCGCTGCCGCTTTGCTGCGCCTTTTCGAAACAACGCGCTAGTCTTCTTTGGCTGGTGTTTGTCACAGCGTTAACCCTTCGAGCGTTGCTAATGTGTTGATGTCTTTGTCGCCACGACCGGACAGGTTAACCACAATGTTTTGATCTGTTCTCATGGTTGGCGCTAACTTGATGGCGTAAGCCAGAGCATGAGAAGACTCAAGCGCTGGAATTATACCCTCGAGCCGACACAATTTATGCGTAGCTTCCAACGCTTCATCGTCGGTAGCCGCATCGTATTGAACACGACCAATATCTTTTAACCAAGAATGCTCAGGACCAACGCCCGGGTAGTCAAGACCTGCCGACACAGAATGCGTTTCGATGATTTGTCCGGCGTTGTCTTCCATTAGATAGGTGCGGTTTCCATGCAGTACACCCGGTTTACCGGCGGTGAGTGGTGCCGCATGTTTGCCCGTTTCGATGCCGTGACCACCCGCCTCTATGCCATATAAAGCCACCTCTTCGTCGTCCAGGAACGGATGAAAAGCGCCAATGGCATTTGAACCACCACCCACACAGGCAATAACAGCGTCTGGCAAACGTCCGGTGTGTTCAACGCTTTGTGCTTTTATTTCCTTGCCGATAACGCTATTAAAGTCGCGCACCATGGTTGGATACGGGTGTGGCCCAGCAGCGGTTCCAATGATGTAAAAGGTGTCGTCTACATTGCCGACCCAGTCGCGCATGGCTTCGTTCAACGCATCTTTAAGGGTGCGCGAACCGGAGGTAACCGGAACAACTTTGGCACCCAACAACTTCATGCGAAACACATTAGGTGCCTGACGCTGAATATCTTCAGCGCCCATATACACAATGCATTCCATACCCCAGCGCGCACAAACGGTAGCAGTTGCTACGCCATGCTGCCCAGCACCGGTTTCAGCAATAATGCGCTTCTTACCCATTCGTCGCGCCAACAAAGACTGGCCAACTGTATTGTTTATCTTGTGGGCACCTGTGTGGTTTAAGTCTTCGCGTTTCAAATAAACTTGCGCGCCTCCATGTTCTTCCGACCAACGTTTAGCGTGATAAAGCGGATTGGGGCGACCAACAAAGTTTTTGAGTTCCCATTCAAACTCTGCAATAAATTCGTTATCGAGTCGGTAGCGTTGATAAGCCTCTTGCAATTCTCTTACAGGATCCATCAATGTTTCAGCGATGAAGCTGCCACCATAAATACCAAAGTGTCCGGAGCCGTCGGGAAACTGCTCGCTTACTTTTCCATCAAATTCATATACAGGCTTATTCATGTTTAATTCTGTAGTTCTTTGTCGTTAATGTGATTGCACGGGTGTTCCGGTACGCAGCTGGTGCGACCCGTTAACCCTGCGCAACTAATTTTGCGGCATCTGCCTCAGCAACGGCTACTGCAAACGCTCGCAATTTTTGTTGGTCTTTAATGCCCTTGGCTTGTTCTACACCGCTGCTAACGTCGACGGCATACGGTGTTACTGTTGCAATAGCCTTGGCAACGTTCTCAACGTTAATGCCCCCTGCCAACACCACAGGCTTCTCCATCCGTGTGTTGAGTTTGTGCCAATCGAACGTGTGTCCTGTACCGCCCAGTTCGCCAGGCGCATTGCTGTCGAACAAAAAAGCACCGGCGTTTTCATATTCGGAAAGCAGGTTTGCGGACGGCATACCAGCGCCCAAACCGATCGCTTTAATGTACGGCCTGCCATACCGCTCACAGGACTCTGGTGTTTCAGTGCCATGGAACTGAGGCACTACATTGGGCAGCAGCGACAACACGCTTTCAACGGCTTTTACGTCAGCATTCAGAAATAGACCAACAATTGTTGTAAATGGTGAGAGCGAGGCCGCAATAGCCTTGGCTGCAGCAGGATCGATATTACGTGCGCTGGCCTCACAGAAAACAAAACCCAGCGCATCTACACCTAATTGCTCGCATGTTAAGGCATCTTGTTCACGCGTGATTCCGCAGATTTTTACTCGGGTTCGTTGGGTATTCATTATCCTCTGACGATACCAGAAAATGGGCCATACAGGCTAATTGCGGGCATACGATCAGTTGGCAAAAGTAACCGGGGCAAACTCTGGAATACCAAAATGTTCAGGGTATACGGCCTGAACAAAACATAAGCCATCAGGCGCAGCTGTCATCGCAGCAACACGCCTGTCACCACTGCGAAGCACATCACCCAACCAGTGTTCATCTTGCTCGCCTTTGCCAATTCGGATTAAGCAACCGGCCAGAATGCGCACCATGTTGTGTAAAAAACCATTTGCTGCAACATCGATGAACACTAAGTCACCGTGGCGGCTCACGTTCAAATAAATCATTGTGCGTACTGCGTGTTTAGCCTGGCAGGCAGCCGACCGAAATGCCGAGAAATCATGTTCGCCCAACAGCTGCTGGGCCGCACTATGCATAGCTCTGACATTGAGCGGTTGATTAACCCAGGACAGTTTGTCGCCAAACAAGCCTGGTCGGGTAGGTCGATTTAAAATGGTGTAACGATAACGCCGGTGCAATGCCCTGAACCGGGCATGGAAGTCGTCACTGACAACAGCGGCCCAGTGCACAGACACCTTCCGGTTTAAATGTGAATTAACACCGATGGTCCAGGCACGATCGGGACGCAGGACCTGCGTATCAAAATGCACAATTTGGGCGGCAGCGTGTACACCTGTATCGGTTCTGCCAGAACAATGCACAATGATGGGTTCGCAGGCGATCTTGCTTAATGCACGCTCGAGCTCTGCTTGTACAGAATGGCAATGCGGTTGCCGTTGCCAGCCATGAAAAGCACTGCCATCGTACTCCACCGCCAAGGCGATTCGCATGGCTGCACTCCAAATTCTTAAACATAAAGCAAAAAAAAACGCCGTGATGAAAACATCACAGCGCTTTATTTTACCTTTAAGCGGCCAACTTAGCCGCTTCTAAATCAGGATATTTTGCGTAACAGGTTCTCAGCTTCGCTAACCTGTGCAGGTGTACCGCTTTTAACGATTTCGCCCAGCGCACTACTTGCTGAGTCTTTATCACCCATGTCGATATAGGCTTTTGCCAAATCCATCATCGTATCCATTTCATCGGAGTCGGATAAGTCAGAAGAAAGCAATTCGTTATCGCTGGTTAAATCTGGAATTTCCAGATCGGCAACATCGCCCAAGCCATCATCGAGCAAACTTGTAGAATCCATTTCAAGATCGCCTGAAAGTTGATCCAGATCAAGTGTTAGATCTTCAGCAACAGAGCCTGCGTTGTCAAACCCATCTAATGAGTTTTCCATTCCTTCGTTCGCTGCATCACCAATATCAAACTCATCAAGCGACAAAGCGTCGTCGAATGAGTCTTTAGCTTCCGCCGCTTTGTCGCCAGCGCCAGACAATAAGGCACCTGCGCCACCGGCAATGCCTGCAGCCGCAGCTCCGATTCCACCCGTAACAGCCGATCCGGCGCTGGAAAGCTTCTCTTTACCCGCATCACCCAAATCGCCAAGGGAATCGCTTATGCCGTCGGAATCGAAGCCTGGAAAATCCAGCGACCCGTCGTCGTCAATGTTCTCAACTTTCTGTGCAATGTTATCAGTGACATCGCTAACCGCTGCACCAACATCAGGGGTATCCATACCTGGAAATTCAATAGTGCCTTCTTCTTCAGCTAATTCCTCAGCAATTTGAGAGAAATCGCCAGTGGCTTCTAAATCAGTCTCATCAAACGCAAAGGCTGGGTCAAGGCTTTGATCCATTAACGCGGTTTCATCAACCATGTCGTCGGCGCTTTCTAAGTCTGCACTGAAATCTCTGCTAAAACTGCCTGCAGCCAAATCATCCGGCGAATCGACCAGAAAATCTGAATCGTCCAGGGATTCGGACATAGCGTTTTCGCCAAAGTTTGCAGCAACACTTGCAGCACCTAAACCGGCTGCTCCGGCATATAGCGCATTGTTTGGTTGCAGTCCTTGGCCCATTGCACAAACTTTTGACCATTGATCGTCTTCACCAAACTGCTCGTGATAAGACTCAGCAGCCTTATTAAAACCTTCTGCATTACCCTGCGCATGATGCGTTTCTATCAACTTCATCGCATAGCTTGGGTTATTTGGATCGCGATCAATCGCTTTGTTCAGTAACTCTTCTGCCTGGCTGTGCAAGCCATAAGTGAGGTAGGCGTCAACTTCCGAAATAGT
This sequence comes from uncultured Granulosicoccaceae bacterium, assembly GCA_937923565.1. Lineage (GTDB taxonomy): Bacteria > Pseudomonadota > Gammaproteobacteria > Granulosicoccales > Granulosicoccaceae > Granulosicoccus. The sequence goes on from CALDTX010000254.1 coordinate 16,737, forward strand.
GTCATCAGCATCAATGCCATCTTCACCAACAGCGCTGGCTACAGCCTGAGTTTCAGAGCCGAAATCGAGTTCATTTTCATCGTCGTCAGAGCCCATCGCCATGGCAGCGCCACCAACGGCTGCGGCACCGGCCGCACCAGCGGCAACCGCTGATCCAATACCAGAGCTGTTTTGATCCGGGTCTGAATCGAACTGCACTTCAACGTCGTCGTCTTCAAAAAATTCTACGTCGTCTTCGAAATCCAAGGGTTCTTCATCGCGATTTCGGCGTTTTTTGAATAGCAGTAATCCAAGGAATAAGGCGCTGATAGCCCCTAAGCCTGCAACCAGCCACTTGCCGTATTTGGCGAGTAAGTCGGCATACCAAGGCGCTTGCTTAACTGGTGGTGCAATTTCCGCGGTGTTCTCAAGCTCCGCTTCTGGTACCAACTCAACCTGCCCAAGTTCCTGACCAGCTGCGGTTAAGGCATTGCTGCCAGCATCGGCTGCATTCTCGGCAGCGCCGGTGACTGAATCTGTTGCATCACCAAGTGCGTCGCTTGCACCAGCAACAGCGCTCGAAGCAGCATCGCGCGCATCGCCAGCCAAATTAGAGGCTGCGTTGCCCGCACTATCGAGTGCATTACCCGCTGCATTGCCAGCACTATCAAGCGCGTTACCCGCCGCATCCGTTGCATTAGAGGCTGCATCAGCAACGTTCTGACCCGCGTTGCCTGCACCGTCTGCAGCATTAGCTGCCAGATTTTTGGCCGCATCTTTAGCATCCTGCAAACTGGCTTGTTCTTCTGCTGCTTGCAACTGAGCTTGTAAACGCGCCACCTCATTTTGACGAACGTTAACCAACGACTCCAAGTTTTCGGTGGTGCTTTGAAGTTCGTCGGACTGCTCGCTTAAGTCAGTGCTTTCCAAGCGGGTTGAAGCCAGCTCTTCACGAGCCAACTGTAGTTTTCTGTTGATTTCGCCAATACTGGCGTCTTTGTTTGTTTGACTGTTGTCTGCTGTGGCGCTAGCCGTCGTTGTCGTTTCATCGCCAGCAGCAAGAATTTTTAATTCGTCGCGATTAAGTACTTCATTGCGTGCAGACTCAATAATTCTTCTGGCTTCAGCACTCAAACCATCTGGGTCTGCGGCGCTTTCAATGGCCGAAGATTCAGTAGTTGGTGCTGGAGCTGCGGTCGCGGTATTCGCTGTAGCCACTTTAGTTGCAGCGTTAGATCGAACCTGATCACGGTACTCTTGCCAAAGTTGGTTTTGCTCAGATAACTGTGCAAGAGCCTCTGACTGCGATAATTTTTCAATTTCTGCAGCTTCAGGGATGCGTAAAATTGAGCCCGCTTTTACCAGATTAACGTTGCCATTAATGAATGAGCTTTGATTCGCATTTAACAAGGCGATCATCATTTGTTGTGCAGATGCACCAGCAACCGCATTCTCCCGCGCAATGCCCAATAAGGTGTCGCCACGATTAACAGTCACTTCTTTTGATGAAGAACCTGTTACTGATTCCAATGAATCTAACGACACAAGCTCCGATTCACCGTTATCCAATGAAACAACAGCGCCATCAATCAACCCAGTGTCATCAGCAACAAAGGTGTTAGAAACTTCGCTGGCATCCGACATCACTTGAACATCAAATTGGAAATCTTCCGCGCCTGCAGCGAGATCGGTTTGAATAGAATCGACAGCATCGGTGTTGACAACGTCGAGGTCTGACAGCACGACAACATCGCCCAAATCGCTATCCGCTAAACCACCCACTTCATCGACACTAAACAGATCAACGACTTCGCCGTTTTCCAGAGAATCGATTGCGACAGATTCGCCGGCATCCAACGATGTTGAGTCGGCAACCTCGTCGATGCCGCCAATAATTTCAACGGAGTTTGGGTCGAAGGTGTCGGTGATGGCCGCGTTCGAGTTTCTGTCGATAGGCGCCGGCGCCAGCATTGACTGCTCATTGCGATCTATGAGCACAGGCTGGTCAGCAGCTGTGTTTCTGCTGGTCGCATTGGGCGTCATGAACACTGGCGGATCGAGAAGCACCGTGTATTCACGCACCATACGGCCTGACGGCCAATCAACCTCGAGTAAAAAATTCAGGAACGGTTCAACAACGGGGCTGTTACTGGTTATACGTATAACCGGCGCTCCATTATTCGGATCGACGCGAAAACGCAGATCTTTAAGCACGTTGCTACGTTCGATGCCAGCTCGGGAAAACGCTTCCTGCGTAGCAAGTTGAACAATCATTCCATCTGCCTCACCGGGTTTAACCGATGTCAGACGAATTTCCGCATTCATGGGTTGATTAAGA
>CALDTX010000255.1 GCA_937923565.1 uncultured Granulosicoccaceae bacterium
TTGTTTTCGAAACCTTCTTCGTCCACGTTGGCGATGTACATCGCAGGCTTAATCGTCAGCAAATGATAATGCTTGATCCAGGCTTTTTCTTGTTCGTTGCAGTCCACGGTTCGGGCTGCGTCCCCTTTATTGAGGGCCTCGGCGACCTTTTCCATGAAGGCTTTTTCGGCGATGGCTTCTTTGTTGGCTGACTTGGCTTGTTTGCTGATGCGTTGCAGGGCTTTTTCCATGGTTTCGACATCGGCGAGTAGCAGCTCGGTGTTGATGGTTTCTACATCGTCCATTGGGTCTACTTTGCCAGCCACGTGGATGACGTCGTCGTTTTGGAAGCAACGCACAACATGCGCTATAGCGTCGGTTTCGCGGATGTTGGCCAGGAATTTATTACCAAGGCCTTCACCGGTGGATGCACCTGCCACGAGGCCTGCAATGTCTACAAACTCCATGGTGGTTGGTAGGATGCGTTCGGGCGATACAATTTTTGCCAAGGCATCTAAACGTAAATCGGGCACCGGCACCATGCCAACGTTTGGCTCGATGGTACAGAAAGGATAATTTTCGGCTGCTATTTCTGCTTTGGTTAAAGCATTAAACAGGGTTGATTTACCCACATTGGGTAAACCCACTATCGCGCATTTAAAGCCCATGATTCAAGACTGATCCGGTTTGTGACTGTGCAACGCTTTGGTTGCCACATTAACGTCACCATTAATTAATGTATGAGATTCTCTTAACGCAAGATCAATAGCTTCATCAATCAAACGTTGTTGATCGCTGGGTGCGCGTTTTAGTACAAAGCCCGACACGGCGCTTTTATGACCGGGGTGGCCAATACCTAAACGCAATCGCCAGAAATCTTTGGAGCCTGTTTTGGCAACGATATCCCGAAGCCCGTTATGCCCACCATGACCACCGCCTTTCTTAACCCGCACGATGCCCGGATCCAAATCGAGTTCATCATGCGCTACCAGCACTTTGCTTAAATCGATTTTAAAAAAACGTGCAACAGCGGCAACACCCTGCCCGCTATTGTTCATGTAGTTATACGGTTTCACCAAGTGCAGCGTGCGACCATCAACTAACGCTTTGGCAGTGAGAGAAAAGGATTTTTTATCGGCACTGAACGATGCACCGAGCATGCGGGCAAGTTCATCGACATACCAAAAACCTGCGTTATGGCGTTGAGCTTCATGCTCGGTACCTGGGTTTCCCAACCCAACGATCATTTCAAATTGAACGCTTTCACCTGGCACGGCTTTTCACTAGAGGGGTTGTGCAATTGCCGCAATCATTGGAAACGATTGCGGCAATTTAGCATTAACGGTAAAGCAGGCTTATTCGTCTGCCTTAGGCTCAGCATCATCAGTGCTTTCTGCTTCGCCTTCAGTCTCTTCATCTTCTTCAAGTGTCTTACGTGAAGCAACAACAGAAGCTAAAGGACGATCGCTGTCGTCGCCTTTTTCGTTAAGGTCAGTAAGGCGAACACCTTCTGGCAATGTGAGATCAGATAAATGTACTGAATCACCGATTTTCAGATCGGTCATATCGATTTCAACATTTTCCGGAATATCACGAGGACGACAGGCAACAGAAACTTCTGTTTCGTTGTGGCTGATCATGCCGCCTTCCGTTTTAACACCGTAGCATTTTTCTTCGTTCAAGAAATGCAGCGGTACGCTAACTGTTAACTCTGCACCAGCAACAACACGTTGAAAATCGAGGTGCAAAATTTGTAATTTGTGGGGGTGTCTTTGTACATCACGTAAAACCGAACGTACAGGCTCTTTACCATCAACTTTGACTTGCAGTAGCTGAGAGTAAAAAGATTCATTATCCAGATGCTTGAGCACCTCGTTATGTTTCAGGTTTATTGCTGTGGGCTCTTCATCCGCACCATACAAAATACCAGGAACCAGATTTTCACGACGCAGGCGGCGGCTCGCACCCTTCCCAAATACGCTACGCGTCGTGGCTTCGACTAAGATTTCGTCTGCCATGTGTAACTCCAAAAATTAGCTGTGTCCGAATTGACACAGTGAAAGCTTCTACCCGCGACCAGGCAGAGCCGCGGAAGTATAGCAGATAGCGCTGCTAATGGGTTTTCTGGGGTGTAAAAGTTCGAATTCGGTTGGGTTTAACGCGATAGCGCTAATCCATATAAACCGAACTAACCGATTCGTCTTCGTGAATACGGCGGATGGTTTCGCCAAGTAAGTCTGCCACCGACAGCTGACGGATATTAGCGCAGGCTTTTGCCCTGTCCGATAGCGGGATGGTGTCGGTAACGACCAGCTCGTCGAGCTCTGAATTTTCCAGATTATCGATGGCCGGGCCGGATAAAACCGGGTGTGTGGCCAACGCAACCACTTTGGTGGCACCGTGTTGCTTGAGTGCTTCAGCGGCCTTACACAAGGTGCCGGCGGTGTCGACCATGTCGTCGATGATGACGCAGGTACGGTCGGTAACATCACCAATAATGTGCATCACCTGTGCTTGATTTGCTTGCGGACGACGCTTATCGATAATGGCTAAATCGCTATCGTCCAGCTGTTTTGCCACAGCTCGGGCACGTACTACCCCACCCACATCGGGGGATACGACGATTAATTTTTCGTATTTGGCTCGCCAGATATCCAACAACAACAGCGGTGAGGCGTAAACGTTGTCTACCGGGATATCAAAAAAGCCCTGAATTTGTTCGGCATGCACATCCACGGTAAGCACACGATCAACACCTGCCACGCTGAGCATATTGGCAACAAGCTTGGCTGAAATCGGCACACGGGCTGAACGCACGCGTCGGTCTTGGCGGGCATAACCATAATAAGGAATAACAGCGGTGATACGATCAGCGGATGCTCGGCGCATGGCATCGACCATAACCAGTAAATCCATCAGGTTATCGTTGGTCGGCTTGCACACCGGCTGAACGATGAACACATCGCCGCCTCGAACGTTTTCGAGAATTTCGACGGAAGTTTCGCCATCGCTAAAACGCGTTAGAGCAGCTTTGCCGATGGGCTGGTGCAGGTAGGCAGCGATATTCTGGGTAAGCAATGGGTTAGCGTTCCCACCGAATATCATTAATTTGCGCTCATTCATGGAACTTTCACAGGGAGTGTTGGCTGGGCCGGGAGGATTCGAACCTCCGAATGCCGGGATCAAAACCCGGTGCCTTAACCGCTTGGCGACGGCCCAATAATTTTTCAACGACTAATGACGTTGTCCTGCTATACAAACAACCGAACCGATAAGTGCAGACGCACTAACCGGAGAAGTCGTACATGGGCGAAGCATTCAACCCTTTTACTACATAGCCCGTCATGGACTCTGGCAGCTTATCGCACAGCGCCTGCGCTTGTTCTTCGGTTTCGCAAGGTGAGAACACACAACTACCTGTGCCACTCATTTTAGCGCGAACGCCGCGATTATTCAGCGACAACCATTCAAGTGCAGCACGCACTTCAGGGTACCTTGCAACCACGATCGGTTCGAACACGTTACGTGTTCTGCCGTCCATGAAGTCGCGTATTGTGATCGGACTTGTATTGCGTGTCAATTCCGGAAGATTAAATAATGCGGCAGTAGAGATTTGAACGTTTGGACAAACTACTATGTACCACGGCTCCACCGGAGCAACGGGGGTTAGTTTATCACCAATTCCCTCTGCCCAACTCGCCTGACCATAAACAAAAACCGGAACATCTGCACTGACTGACACACCGATCTCCGCCAATTCTTTAATGCTTAAACCCAAACGCCAGAACTCGTTAAGCGCCACAAGCGTAGTGGCTGCATCTGAACTACCACCGCCTAAACCACCACCTGTAGGAATGGTTTTGGTTAACGTGATATCAGCACCAGAGCGGGTGCCTGAATGTGCTTGCAAAGCCCGTGCAGCTTTAACCACCAGGTTATCTTCAACCGGTACTTCATCGAAAGCGGTTTTCAGCTGTACGTCGTTATCTTCGCGCACAGAGAATTGCAGCACATCGCACAGGTTGATGAACTGATACACCGTTTGCAATGTATGGTAGCCATCTGACCGACGACCCGTTACATGCAAAAATAAATTTATTTTGGCCGGAGCCAACCAATTTGTGGTCAAGTAACTATTACCTGTTCTAATACCATTAACATCGGCCGACAAGTCTAACGTTCTGAGGCCCTTAGAGCCAATACATTAATCAGACAACTGGCCAATTTCACAAGGGATTGTTCAAAAATTCACATATCAAAACGGCAAAGTGGATAAAAAACGACCACTTAGCTCACTTATTTGCCGGGCACACTCAATCGTTGCGGTGTTTCTGGTTTCTGATTTAACTGTGCAGCTACTGTGCCTGAGCGCCACTCCTTTAACACGATCCGCAGGTTATTCGCCCCGCTTTCAGCCACAATCAGCGCAGGTACGTCAATCGCGCCAAATTTAGTGTACTTCGGGAACCGGGCTTTCCAGGATTGGCCACGGCTGTCGGCATAGCGAAGCGATTCCAGCAAACCCTCATCAGAAAATTGACGCTCAGAGCTTGCACCGGCATGCCCGCGTATCCACAGATTGATCTGCTCCATCGGCACCTCAACAGCCAAACCCAGCCCCTGCTGTAGTAGAGAGCTAACCGAATTGCCTTGCATCACTTCAGCGCCACCGCGTTGCAGCGTAGCGCCGCTTGCCGTTTTGGCAACAGTGAGCGTCGCCATGCCCAATGGCGGTTGCACCACAATTTGGAATTCGCGAT
>CALDTX010000256.1 GCA_937923565.1 uncultured Granulosicoccaceae bacterium
TCCGTATCGCCTTCGAGTACTCTTCCAAAAGGTAGTTCGGTATTACTCGAGCTTCGTTGTAACGCACCGGTTGCACCAATTTCCGGAACAATGGCCCCGTCTGAATAGAACTTCCAGGTTATTACGTAGGCATAAGCACCCACCTGAGAAACAGAAAACAGCGTTAAACTTTGTGCCTCCACGGCGCGGGTAGCTGTGCGATAACTGTCTTTTTCTGTGGTTAGTGTTTTACAAACCGCTGGCCGGGTTTGCACAAGCAGCAACTCTCCTTGTGGGCAATCTGCCGCGCTCAGTTCAACAAGGTAGCCGCCACCCAAGCCATATTGGGTGACATCGTTATACGTAACATCGCTATCGTCATAGGCAACGTGTAATTGGCTGAGTCTGGCAGAGCTTAATACACGAACGGCGTCGGCATCCGGTGGTGTGTAGTGCACATCGCTGAGTACCAAATTCTCTCGTATGCGCGACTCCCAACACATTTCCCAACGCGCACCATTATCGAAGGATTCACTAATGAGTGCATCGCCAGCGCAATCGGGTGCAGCATGCGCCTTATTAATAGGCATAAGCACCGCACAAACGATAACCAAGCAGCATAAACGTAAGTAGTGCATGTTAAGGCAGCTCTGATTCGAACGGAGAGTGCGGACTCCAATCGAAAGGAATGAGATCGAAGCGAGCTTCAATTGATGACATTGCCGGGAAGTCTTCTTTACTCGGGTGAAATAACCGGCTTTGGCTGTACCATAAAACAGGCGTTGTATTAGCCATGGATTCGCCGTTAACAAAATCGTCGAGTGATACACCACAAGTTTGTGCTTCGTTAGTTGTGCTAGCTTCGTTTGCTGTGTTTGCTGTGTTTGCTGTGTCGGTAGTTCCTGTTGTGTCGGTAGCGCTGTTCGTATAATCGGTGTTGTTGTTAAGTGCATGCATTTCACACGCATTATAGGCACTCAACGCTACATCGAACTGTGCCCAGTTGTTCACTTTATCGGTATAACGATAGCCACTGTTCTGCGGGTCGAGATAAAAGCCTTTGCCCAACGTATTTCGAACGCGCCAGCCGCGAAAGCTTTCTCGTTGTACGGTGCGTAGCGCTTCAGTTTCTAACGGTTTAACGGTCATTGCCCGACGGTTACCAGCAACGACATTAAGTTCGAAATCGAATTCTTCTACACTGGAATCATCGGTGCCGTCGATATCGAAAACCATTCGCCATGTATACAGTAAGGTTGCACGGCTAGCGTATTGCGCGTCGGTGTTTGTGCTGTTATCCAGTGCGACGCCAAAGCGTTCATCGTTACTGAAACGGCTGGCTCTGCCGGATACGGTGACATAAGGTGTAATTGTGCCGGCTTCGCCAAACGTAACACCGATGCGCCAAGTGTGATCCTCTTTTTCTGAAACACTAAACAGTTGCCACTGATGCGCTTGCAGACTTGGCCTGATGCTGTATTTGGCCAAAATCCCGGTAGCCCGAGTTTGTGTGCATAGCTGTGCTGCCGTCACGTTGGCGTTGCTTTGATGCGGTATGGTGTGTGTTTGACCGGCGCAGTTTCTGTTGTCGATGTTTTGCAATGCCTCCGCACCTAAGCCACTGAGTGTGTTGTTGTCTGTTGTCGCTGTTTCTATCAGCGGCTGCGCTTGAGGCTGATCGTGGTAGTGCATTAATATTTGCGCAACGTGTAAATGCTTTAAGACGTTTCGACTGGTATCGCCCGGTGCCTGATACTCAACGTTATCCAGTTGTAAGCCATGTTGATCATTAAACGATACACAAACATTCCAAGCTGCACCGGAATCGAAAGCATGGTTCATCAGCTGTGCGTTATCGGGACATTGTGTGGCCTGCAACGGCCCTGCAAACCAGTAAACTAATGACGCTAGCAACAAGGGGCGCATGTGCAATGGCCTACCGGCTTGCCTGTAAAACAGTAATGGTGCCAGCGCTTAAATTAACCAGTGGCTCTGTTGCAAATACTGTGTTGCTGCTGTCAAACAAAGACAGTAAGGCGCAACGCATAACAGCGCAGCTGTGGTCTAGCATCAAGGGTTCAAAAATACTGGCTTTAACGTTGAGTTCGTTAACAGAGGTAAATGCGGTTTGCCTGCGTTGCTGTTGCTCGGCTTGTAGCGTTGCTATCAGTGATTGATCGTTGCCTAGTAATTTAATTGCAGCGACAATTTCTTCGTTACTCAGTGGCAAATGAACCGATGCAATATTTTTTTGAGAAACCACATTGCCTGTTAGAAGATCGATGTTAACCACACGCGCCTGCTGCTGATCATAATTGTATTGGTACACATTCACGCGTTCGTGCAAGCCAGCGTTTTTAATTTCCTGCTTTTCAATGGTTAGCGTTTGCACGGCTAAAGGGTGTGCCGCTTGCGTAGACGCTGAGCGCGATAACTGCCAACTTAAGCTGTGTGCAATGCTTTTAGCTTCAGCTTGTTGTGTAGGGCTAATTTCGTCTGCAACAACTGACGCGCAATGGGCTAGCACCAGCCCAAGCAGTGCGTAGGTCAAACATGTGGTAAGGCTGTAGAATCGTGTGCAAACGGAAATCAAATTCATTATTGTTGTCGCTGTTGACACCGCATTTTATCATCGAGTCACAATATAAGTATGCAAAGCGGTTTTAGCCGCTATCTCTGTCTCAGTTTCGGTCACACATTACTATGCAAAACAGAACAATTCGCTATTTTGGCTACGGCTCACTGGTAAATCGCGATACCCGACCCAACTCCGAAGTGGCACAAGCGGCAACCCTTCTGGGCTGGCAACGGGCGTGGGCTCACCGAGTACTCGCTAGTGAGACCGACAGAGGCGCCTGTAGTTCGCTCACTATTGAGAAACTTCCCGCAAATTCCAAGCCGAATCAAGGTATTCAAGGCGTATTGGTGACGATGCCCGAGGCTGAGCTACCCCTGTTGGATGCGCGGGAGGCGGGCTACGACCGGGTGCAGCTGGCGGCCAGTGATTTTGAGCTTGAAACACCGACCAATAACGACCCTATTTATGTTTATGTGTCCAACTCGCAACACAACATCGATGCCGATGATCAGCACCCAGTGCTGCAAAGCTACGTTGATTGCGTGATGGCCGGGTTCCTAAAACAATATGGACAAAGTGGGTTACAGGCCTTTGTTCAAAGCACAAGGGGTTGGCAATTGCCCATTGCAAACGATCGGGTGAATCCACGCTACCCGAGAGCTGTTGTGGTGGAAAATGGTCAATGCGAGAATTTCGATGCACTTGTGACACAACAGTGCTTGCGCGAGTCTGGCAATATTTGAGATCATCAATCTTTTTGATAACGGAATACACCCAGTTTCATGGATATCAGCCAGTTCGTCTCCATCAATCAAGGCAGCATGCAATTCACGCAGCAACAAGCCAGTGCTTTTGCAAAAGGTGTTGCGGGTGACTTTAACCCGATTCATGATGTTGGTGCGAAGCGCTTTTGCGTACCAGGTGATTTAATTTTTAGCGCACTGTTGGCTCACTATGGTGTGTATCGTTCCATGTTTGTCGACTTCAATACCATGCTGGGGCCAGACATCGATGTGCCTTTGCCTGATCAGCTTCAAGCGGAAAACGAATTGTACGATGCAAATGCGCGCTTATTACTGACCATGAAAGTGGCTGGAGAAAAGAGCAGCGACGTAAACTTCGTGTCGCAATTGAGTGAAGCCTATGTTCAGTTTTCTGGCAAAACCTTTCCGGATATTTTAGTAACGCTGATGCGCGATAACAATGCCATGATTAATCCAGCAAGGCCCTTGGTTATTTACAAAGACATGTCGTTTACGTTAGAGAGTTTCGACGCTGACAACCTAAGCTTGGTATTGTCAAAAGCGTCGTTGGCAGTGGATGGCAAAAAGGGTAAAGCCCGGCTGCAGTTTGATATCTTAAGTGGCGAGCAAAAAATTGGTGACGGTGAGAAAAATATGGTGCTCAGTGGCTTGCGCGATTATGATGAAGCCGCCATGACCGAAGTGGTTGATCAATATGCATTATGGAAGGCTGACTTCCAAAAAACTTAGTGGGTACAGCAACGCTATAAGGAACATAGCGCTTTGTTTGGCCTGAACATTTAAACTTTTAAAAGGGTTCTCCATGAAACACAGGGATGCGTTGGACATACTTCGAACGATCTACGGTTATGATGAGTTCAGGCCGCAGCAAGCCGACATCATCGACCACGCCATCAGCGGGCAGGATGCATTGGTGCTCATGCCAACTGGCGGTGGTAAATCACTGTGTTACCAGGTGCCAGCGTTGGCTCGACGTGGTACCGGTGTGGTGGTTTCACCGCTGATCGCATTAATGCAAGATCAAGTAGATGCATTGCTTGCGTTAAATTTAAATGCCGCTTTTATCAATTCTTCACTTAGCCCCAGCGATATTGCGCACACAGAAGAAGACTTACTCAACGGCGATATCGACCTTCTGTATGTAGCGCCCGAGCGTTTATTGATGCCGTCCATGCTGAGTGTGTTGGATCGCTGCGAAATTTCTATATTTGCAATAGATGAAGCACATTGTGTATCTCAGTGGGGGCATGATTTCCGCAAAGAGTACATGAGCCTAAACGTTTTGCATGAGCGTTTTCCCGACGTGCCGCGCTTGGCACTCACGGCTACCGCCGATCAACGAACCCGCGACGAAATAGTTCAAAACCTTGCCTTGGATGATGCCAGGCAATTTGTCAGTAGTTTTGATCGCCCGAATATTCACTATGCGATCAAAGAGGCCAGCAATGCAAAAGATGATCTGTGGCGTTTTTTGGAGAACAACCATCCAGACGATGCTGGCATTGTGTATTGTTTATCGCGTCGAAAAGTAGAAGAAACTGCTGAATGGTTGTGTGGGAAAGGACGCACCGCGTTGCCGTATCACGCGGGTTTAACGGGCGCTGTGCGGCAAAAAAATCAGGCGCGTTTTTTACGAGAAGAGGGTGTTGTTGTTGTCGCCACCATCGCCTTTGGTATGGGCATCGATAAGCCGGATGTACGTTTTGTAGCGCATTTAAATTTGCCCAAAAGTGTCGAAGCTTATTATCAGGAAACCGGCCGTGCTGGTCGAGACGGGCAGCCGGCGAACGCATGGATGTCGTATGGTTTGCAAGACATCATTAATTTGCGCTCCATGATGCAAGGCTCCGATGCAGACGAACAGCACAAGCGTGTGGAGCATCATAAATTAGAGGCAATGATGGGGCTGGCGGAAATGGGTACTTGCCGTCGTCAGGCACTATTGGCTTATTTCGATGATCATTTAGAGAACCCGTGCGGCAACTGCGACAACTGTCTTTCGCCACCCAAAACATGGGATGCCACCGAAGCTGCTCAAAAAGCGTTGTCTTGCGCGTATCGTACCGGGCAGCGCTTTGGTGTTAACTATTTAATTGATGTGTTGTTGGGCAAAGATGCCGAGCGTATTCAGCGTTTTGGACACAGCAGCTTAGCCGTGTTCGGCATCGGTAAGGAATACACCACGACTCAATGGCGCTCACTGTTCAGGCAACTGATTGCCAAAGGTTTGTTGTCGGTTGATGTGGGCGGGCACGGTTCGTTATCGCTAACCGAAGCTGCCCGGCCGGTTCTACGAGGGGAGTGTGAGTTAAACCTGCGGGAGTTAGATTCGCGGCAGGAAAAACGCAGCCGATCCTCAAAGAAGAATAAATCACTGGCCGTCAGTATTGCCGATAAGCCGTTGTGGGAGAAACTACGAAAGCTCAGGAGCCAGCTCAGCGAGGGCAAACCGGCCTATGTGGTTTTCACCGACAGCACATTGTTGGAAATGGTGGAGCAGAAGCCGACCACCAGCGAGCAGATGTCGGGTGTGGCAGGTGTTGGCGTACATAAGTTAGAAAAGTACGGCGATGCGTTTATCGACGCCATCAAAGAATATGAGATGTTTGCAGATGTTGATTACGACGATGCGGGTGAACCGGCCTAACCGGACGCATTGCCTGAGCCGAATTTGCTAACACCGAATGGCATAAAGCAAAACGGCTACGGTTAGCTATTTAACATAATTAAATTATGGCGTAATTATGTTGTAGGTCCAAAGTAGTAATGTCCGCTTTTAGCATTTTAGAAATGTCCGCTTTTAGCCAGTAGGCATTGTCTGCCTTGTGATGCGAACAGGGCTCTATTCAGCAACTGTTAATGGACATAAGCCATCGAATCGGCTTGCTGATAACGCACTTCGCGTTCCATTAATTCGCCTGAAGCCGAGTAGCGCTCCCATCCAAATTGCTGTTTGTAAGGTGGGTTACGTGATTTGCTGATCCAGCTGCGGTACCGAGCCACCACTTTTTCGTCGTTATCCCGCTCGATAAACCAGCGAGTGTCGCAGCTGCTATCGAATTTATTGTGCAGGCGCGCATCCGATTGCTGCTCTTTTAACGTGTGGTTTGGGCGTAAGTTAAAGCGTCTTGCGATGTCTTTATGCGACTTTGCCATGCGGTCCTAACTCATTAATTGATGCGGTCATCGTAACGATTAATAGCGCAATGATTGTTGTTGAATATCACACTCTGCTTGCGCAAAATGTGTAGCACATAGCGAATCTACGAGGTTGCCTGTTGCTTTGTTTTACCCGGTTTGCTGCTTTTATCAGACTTTAAGAGCTTGAGCCGTTCAACCCTCAATAACCAGTTATCGATGAGAAAGTGCACGGGGATGCTAACCAGCAGGCATACGACGATGCAGATCAGCACAAAGCTATAGGCTGCAGCGTTCGAATCACCTAACATGGGCGGCAATATTTTTCGCAATAAGCCCAGAACAAATATATGGCTCAAATACAGCGCATAGGATGCGTCACCCAGGATTACGCCGCTTTTGAAATTGGGTACCTTCATGTAAAGGCAACCACAGACCACCATTAATGCAGGTATGCCATTGGTGATAATGCCGGGCAGGCCGGTTGAGGCCAGGCCCAAGTGTTGGGAATGCCATAACAGTAAGCCCATGCCCGCCAAGAACAACAGCATGGCATTGGTAGCGCCTAGTCGTAAGCCGTTTTGCCAAGCTTTTGCCAGCAGCATACCGAAGATAAATTCAAAAACAATGTCGTCTTGTAAAAAGGCGTTATAGGGGCCGCCGGTTTGTGCAACCTTAGCAGCGAGAAATATCCCACTGATGCTTAACGCGATAAACCAAACGCGCGTGCGTTCGGCAAAAAATAATGAGATTGCAAACAGCAGGTAGAAATACATTTCGAAATTTAACGACCAGCCCGGCGCCACTATGGGCCAAACCTCACCTGGGTGGGCGCTACTGAAGTGGGGAATAAACAGTAAGCTTTTTATTAAAACTCCCCATTCGAGCTGCGTATTTTTAAACAGTGTGGGTAATACGAACAGCAGCGCTGCCATGAGTAACGTAAAAAACCAATACAGTGGGGCTACGCGGCGAAACCGGTTGATCATGAATTTTGATGGAGTATCGCCTGGCTTGGCGATGTAAATCATGATAAACCCGGAGATAACGAAAAATATATCGACGCCAAAGCTGCCAAATTCAATGAGCCTTGCTTCATAGTTCGGCACCTGAATTACTGCGTGGCCATAAACCACAGCTAGCGCCGCGATGGCGCGCAGATATTGCAAAGCATGCAGTCTCATGAGCAGTTCTTTATTTATCGCTTTTATTTATTGCAGCTGCATTTTATAGCAGCTGTGGATCAACTAAACGAGAGCTTTTCAATACGTCACGAAGCTTTACTGGTGTGCTTTGCGGTTTAGCGGCTTAAGCTAACGTGCCGCGAACACGCCTCGGCGAATCTGATCTTCTTCAATCGATTCAAACAAGGCTTTGAAGTTACCTTCACCAAAACCATCATCGCCTTTGCGTTCAATAAACTCAAAAAATATAGGCCCGATAACCGTGGCGGAGAATATTTGCAGCAGCACTTTCGTCAGGCCACCGTCAACAACACCTTCTCCATCGATCAAAATACCCAGTTTCTTCAGTTCATCGATAGGCTCTGCGTGGTTGGGCAGGCGAGCATCGATACCCTCATAGTACGTATCGGGAGGTTTGGGCATGAACTCAAGCCCATTTTTGGCCAAATGCTCGACTGACGCATAGATATCGCGGCTACCGCACGCAATGTGTTGAATTCCCTCGCCATTGTAGAGTTTCAGGTATTCCTCAATCTGGCTTTTTTCGTCTCTGGATTCATTGATTGGAATGCGAATGCGACCGCAAGGGCTGGTTAATGCGCGCGAAAACAGGCCGGAATGACGACCTTCAATGTCGAAAAACCGGATTTCTTTGAACCCAAAAATTCGGGTGTAGAAATCGGTCCAAACATCCATGTTGCCACGCATAACGTTATGCGTAAGGTGATCGATGTAATGCAGCCCAACACCTTCAGGCTGCGGGTCGGGTGTATCAATCCAATCAAAGTCGACATCGTAAATAGTGCCTTCGCGGCCGTACTTGTCGACAAAATAGATATGGCTTCCACCAATACCCTCGATGCCCGGAATTTGCAGCTCGCCCGCGTTGGCAGGCAATTGCACGGCTTTAGCACCCGCGCTAACCGCGTGTTGCTGTGCTTGTTGCGCATCGGCTACGCGCCAAGCCATGGCGCAGGCACACGGACCGTGCTGTTGAACGAAATTTGACGCAAATGAGTTTGGTTCTGCATTAATCAGGTAATTGACCTGACCTTGACGGTATAAAAAAACCTGTTTGGACTTGTGTTGGGCCACTTTGCGAAAACCCATGGTAATAAACAGCTCGGCAAGTGCTGCGGGGTCTGGGTGCGCAAACTCGATAAATTCAAAGCCTGCCGTACCGGCCGGGTTGAGCGGGCTGATCTGCGGCGTTATGTCGTCGTGAGGGTATGGGCCCATGGTGATTGCTCCAGTGAATGAATGTGCATATTAATGCGCTTCTGTGGTATTTTTTGTGCGTATATCCAGTGGTTCAGCGAAGACATCGCGTAGTCGTTGCGCTAAACAGGCCTTTCTTGTAAGTATGTTGCATGGACAACTTTGACCGAAAGCTGCTGCAAGAGCTTCAACGCTCTTCAACCGACAGTAACGCCGCCATTGGCGAGCGTTTGGGTTTGTCGGCGTCTCAGGTGTCTCGACGCCGTGTACGGTTGGAAGAAGAGGGCATCATTGAATCGTACCGTGCCATACTCAATGCAGATGCGTTGGGCTTTTCACTCGATGCGGTTGTTAGAGTGAAGCTACGTGCTCACAGTGAAGCAACCGCCAAGGCTTTTACCGATTTCGTTACCGCGTTGCCGCAAATTCGTATTGCTTGCGCTATTACCGGCGATGCAGATTACCTGCTTTATGTTCGTGTAGAAAGTTTAGAGTCGTTATCGCACTTCATAAGCCAACATTTGTTATCGAATGACATGATTGCTGAAGTGCGATCAGATGTAGTTTTACAGCGGATTAAAGATCATACCGCACTACCTATTTAGCCGTTAGGTTTTGCCTGCCAAGCGCTTGCCGCAAAATTCTTGCGCTTATTGTTCTGCGGCTCTTTTCAACGCGGTGTAGTAACGTCTGCCCATCTCGCGCAATGCATTAGGGCCAAAATGAATGCACGTTGTGTTGCCACAAGGGTAGCCGTTACTTGGAATGAGGTCGTCGTTATAAACAACCTCCGAGTGCGCAATTTTTGCGGGTAAGGTTTTGTGTGCATCGTCTACCATTTGCTTTTCGGCATTAAAAACCGATAGGTCGTCGCGAGCATCAATGCCACGAGACATCGTACCCAGCACAAACGGTACGTTAGCGGTTGAACGACGTAAATCACCACCGCGACGATCAGGGTTAATGCGTAAACGCAGCTCTTGGGCTAGGCGTTCAAGGTTGGCAAGGTAGACACCGGCACAATTTTCATTCGAATCAGATTCACCTTGGTGCCAAAGGATGCCGCGCAAAATACCGCCGGATTCGTTAATGGCGATGTTGGCACGTGTTACGGCTCTATCGAACAACCACGTGTTACCTAAATTAGAGTTGTTAGTGGGTAGCGCATTCCACTGACCAATTGGGCCATTGTTGTTGTTACAAAAGGCAGAGCCCGACCAGGCTGCTGGCACGAGCACAATGTTTCGCGTGGTATCTGGCAGTGCAGCTTTTGCAAAGCTTAAACCCATGCCGATATACGAGAGATCCTTGCCGCTATTATTGCTTGGATCGTAGGGTATGTGTAGTGGGTCCTCTGCTGTTACCAAAAGCGGGGCGATAACGTTTGTACTTTCAGATGAAAAATCTGATGCGTTTGTGAAAATGTT
>CALDTX010000257.1 GCA_937923565.1 uncultured Granulosicoccaceae bacterium
TCTGCTTCTCAGCCAAAGCGTGTGCGTTACAAAAAACTATCGGTTTAATTTTTCGGTAAATAACTATGTTGACTCAAAAACAATTGGACGAAAAAGGCCTGAAAGTGAGTTTGATTGAGCACCCATTGGTGCAGCACAAACTCACACTAATGCGGGATAAACAGCAATCAACAACAGGTTTTAGAGACCTGTTACGTGAAATTTCCTGGTTACTGTGTTTTGAAGTCACTAAAGATTTACCGTTGGAGCAACGCTCAATCGAAACACCAGTGCAAGCAATGGAGGCGCCGGTACTCAGTGGTAAAAAGCTTGCGTTCATCTCTATTTTACGAGCAGGCAATGGCCTTTTAGATGGCATGCTCGATGTTGTACCTTCGGCACGGGTAGGGCATGTGGGCTTATACCGTGATCCGGAAACGCTGCAAGCGGTTGAGTATTACTACAAAGTACCGCACAGCATGGAAAGTCGTTTGGTCATTGTTGTAGACCCCATGCTAGCTACCGCAAACTCAGCGATTGCTGCCGTTGAGCGTTTAAAACAAGGTGGTGCCAAAGACATGCGTTTTGTTTGTTTAATATCGGCACCAGAAGGCATAGCTGCGTTTAACAAAGCTCATCCCGATGTGCCTATCGTCACTGCATCCGTCGATACACACCTTAACGATCATGGGTATATTGTGCCCGGGCTTGGAGATGCGGGCGATCGTATTTTCGGCACCAAATAAACGATGGCCAAGCGTATTAGAAGAGGGCGTCGATCTGCACCGGCTTCAGGTGTTTTTGAGCAAGCACCGTTTGCCCAACCTAAGCGTAATAGTGAACCGAAGCGTATCGCCTCGGACGATGAAATTGAAGCTATTCATCTGGCATCGCTTCGCTTGTTATCGACAACGGGTATCGATGTGCTGCATGAGGGTGCGCGCGAAATTATGCGCAAAGCCGGCGCTGAGGTAAAGTCTGACAGTCATCGTGTGCGTTTTGATGCTGAACTGCTGATGAGTTTAGTGGCGCAAGCACCCTCCAGTTTTACTTTGCATGCCAGAAACCCTGCCCATAATGTGCATATTGGCGATGATCATATGGCCTTTTGCATGATGGCCAGTGCGCCCAATGCCTCTTGCATGGAGAACGGTAGACGCACCGGTAATCAAAAAGATTTCCAACAGTTTTTGAAATTGTCACAGCAGCATAATGTATTGCACATGAACGGTGGCTACCCTTGTGAGCCAGTGGACTTACATGCATCTGTGCGTCATCTCGATTGTATTTTCGATTTAGCGACGTTAACGGATAAAGTCTTTTGTATTTATTCGCTGGGTGCTGATCGCAATATCGACGGCATGGAAATGACGCGCATTGCACGCGGAGTTAGTGAAGAACAATTCAGTAACGAGCCCTCTGTGTGGACGGTCATCAACACCAATTCGCCTTTGCAGCTGGATATTCCGATGATGCAGGGCATTATCGAAATGTCGTCCAGAGGACAAATGGTTGTAATTACACCCTTTACACTGTCTGGGGCGATGGCACCTGTAACCATTGCCGGGGCACTGGTCTTGCAAAATGCCGAAGCGCTCGCCGGTATTGCCTTCAGTCAGATGGTAAAAGCAGGATCACCCGTTATGTACGGTGGGTTCACATCAAACGTTGACATGAAATCCGGTTCTCCTGCCTTTGGTACACCGGAGTACATGAAGGCACAAATTATTGGAGGGCAGCTAGCCAGACGCTATCAATTACCCTACAGAACATCGAATGTTTGCGCAGCGAACACAGTGGATGCGCAAGCGGCCTACGAAAGCGTATTCTCTCTTTGGGGCGCTATAGAAAGTGGTTTGCATGTGTTGAAACACGGTGCAGGTTGGATGGAAGGCGGGCTCTGTTGTTCGTTTGAGAAAACCATGTTGGATATTGATCTGCTTCAAATGGTGCATGCGTTTTTGGAGCCGTTAGATTTTTCCGACGATGCGCTCGCTTTAGATGCGATTAATGACGTTGGGCCAGGCGGACACTTCTTTGGTACCGAACATACGCAATCGCGTTTTAAGAATGCTTTTTACGCGCCTGTATTAAGTGATTGGCGCAATTTTGAATCGTGGCACGATGCCGGTCGTCCTGATGCAATGCAAAAAGCCAATCGCTTGTGGCAGGAACGGTTAGCCGTTTATGAAAAGCCTGCGATGGATCAAAGCGTTCTGGAAGAGCTTACCGAGTTTGTTGAAAAACGTAAAACAGAAGGTGGTGTTGCCACCGATTTTTAGTGAAGCGACGCAATAATATGTCTAAACCCAATTTTCTAATCCTGATGGTGGATCAACTCACTGGCACTTTGTGGGATGACGGCCCGGCAGAATTTCTGCACGCACCGAATTTGAAAAAACTGCATAAACGCAGTGTGAATTTTTCCAATACCTATTCTCCTAACCCGTTGTGTACGCCTGCACGCGCATCGTTTATGACGGGTTTGTTGGCCTCAGGCAACACGGTTTACGATAACGCAGCAGAATTTCCGTCAAGCTTGCCTACCTTCGCTCATTATTTAAGGCGTGCAGGTTATCAAACAGCGCTAAGCGGAAAAATGCATTTTGTGGGTGCAGACCAACTACACGGTTTTGAAGAACGACTCACAACCGACATCTACCCCGCCGATTTTGGCTGGACACCCGATTGGCGAAAGCCGTTCGAACGAGTCGATTGGTGGTATCACAATTTGGCGTCTGTCACTGAAGCTGGTGTGGCTCATACCAGCAATCAATTGGAATACGACGATGAAGTTGTTTATCACGCGCGCGCTAAACTTTTACAATTAGCACGGCGTCAGGACGAACGACCTTTTTGTTTAACGGCTAGTTTTACTCATCCGCACGACCCATACACAGCCAGACCCGAATATTGGGCGCTATACGATAATGTTGAACTACCCAAATTGAATGTGGAAGCCTTAGCCTTAAGCGATCAAGACCCGCACAGTGCGCGCTTATTCGATGCGGTTGACCACAGCAAATTTAATGTGGAAAGCGAACATATCAACAATGCACGTCGAGCTTACTATGCCAACATCAGTTACCTCGACGAAAAAATAGGTGAGTTACTCGATACACTCGATGCCTGTAACTTTGCTGACGACACCGTTGTTATGTTTATTTCAGATCATGGCGACATGCTCGGTGAGCGTGGCTTGTGGTACAAAATGTGTTTCTTTGAAGGTGCAGCACGTATCCCTTTTAGCATCAGTATGCCAAGCCAGTTTAAGCCGCACACGTGCACTCAACCGGCTACTGCCTGTGATGTGTTACCTACCTTGTTAGAGCTAGCTGGCATCGACGAACATGAGTTGGCTATACCGGTTGATGGGCACAGTCTTGTTTCGGCAGCAAAGGGCGCACCCGACGAACATCGCCTGATAGCGGCGGAGTACATGGCCGAAGGTTCTGTATCGAGCATGCTCATGCTGCGTAAAGGGCCTTGGAAATATGTGTATTGCGAAGACGATCCAACACAGTTATATCATCTGGATAACGATCCTCACGAGCTTAAAAATCTAGCCAATAATAGTGCGCATCAAGCGGTACTTGAAGACTTCGATAAGTTGCGCGAACAACGTTGGCGTTTAGATGTGCTTAACGATGACGTTAAAGAAAACCAACAAAAACGAATACTGGTTTACGATGCATTGCGGCAAGGTCGCTACACGCCTTGGGATTACCAACCAATAACGGATGCCACACAACGTTATATGCGAAATCACCTGGACCTTAATAAAGTAGAGTCTGCTGCTCGTGTAGCCGTTGAGAAAAATAAACACTAGAACATATGACTATGAGCGACAAAGAATTCGATTACGTCATTGTTGGCGCAGGCTCGGCAGGTTCTGTGCTAGCTGCCCGCTTAAGCGAAGACCCATCAGTGTCGGTAGCATTGCTGGAAGCGGGGGGTTCAGACAGCAGTATATTTATCCAGATGCCCACGGCCTTATCAATTCCAATGAATATGCCGCGTTTTAATTGGGGCTTTGAATCTGAGCCAGAGCCGTATTTAAATAACCGACGCATGGACTGCCCACGAGGCAAAGTACTGGGCGGTTCTTCGTCCATTAACGGAATGGTTTTTGTGCGCGGGCATGCTCACGATATAGACGCTTGGGAAAGCGCAGGCGCCAGTGGATGGAACTATGCAGCGTGTTTGCCCTACTACAAAAAAATGGAAACTTGGATTAACGGCGCTAACAGTTATCGTGGTGTCAGCGGGCCATTAGGCGTTTGTACCGGCAATAACATGGCTTTAAACCCGCTCTATAAGCAGTTTATCGATGCTGGCGTTGAAGCGGGTTACCCTTACACCGCAGACTACAATGGCTTTCAGCAAGAAGGCTTTGGCCAGATGCACATGACGGTAAAGGACGGTGTTAGATGGTCTACAGCCAATGCTTACCTAAAGCCTGCGAAGTCACGTAAAAATTTAAAGGTAATACCCAGAACCCTTGCGTCTGAACTTATCATGCAAGGCGATCGCGCTATAGGTGTACGGTATTTGGCAGCGGGCAGGCAACTCAAGATATTCGCAAAACAAGAAGTTATTTTGTCTGCAGGATCTATAGGCTCGCCAAGTTTGTTGCAGCGTTCAGGTATTGGGCCAGCACACGTGCTTGAAAAAGCCGGCATTAAAACGCGCGTCGATTTACCCGGTGTTGGTGAAAACTTGCAAGATCATCTTGAGGTTTATTTTCAATACCGTTGTACACAACCTGTATCGCTGAATCGGCATTTAGGGTTGTTCGCAAAAGGAAAAATAGGTGTTCAATGGTTGTTGTCTAAATCGGGCCTTGGCGCAACCAATCATTTTGAATCCTGCGCGTTTATTCGTTCACGTGCCGGGTTGAAGTCGCCTAATGTGCAGTACCATTTCTTACCGGGTGCCATGCGTTACGATGGCCGTGCAGCGTTTGCCGGTGATGGTTTTCAAGTACACGTGGGGCCGAATATTCCGCTGAGTCGTGGCAGGGTATCTGTTCGTTCTGCCAACCCGTTGCAAGCACCATCTATCTTGTTTAATTATTTGCAACACGAACAAGATCGTCAGGATTGGCGCGATTGCATTCGCCTAACGCGAGAAATCCTACAACAAACAGCGCTTGATGATTTTCGAGGTGATGAGATACAACCGGGTGCTGCCATTGAAAGTGATGAACAAATTGATCAATGGGTGCGAGAAAACGTTGAAAGCGCTTATCACCCGTCATGCACAGTAAAAATGGGCGCTGATAACGATACAATGGCTGTGCTGAACGAACAATGTCAGGTGCGTGGTACGCAAGGTTTGCGGGTAGTGGATTCATCGGCGTTCCCTTCGATTACTAACGGGAACCTCAACGGACCAACGATCATGCTGGCTGAAAGAGTTTCGGATATTATCAAAGGAAATGTGTTACCCGCTCAAACGGATATTCCTGTTTGGATAGCAGAAGAGTGGGAAACCAAGCAGCGTAACAGCGCCGGTAAACCTTCTACTTAAGCCTGCCAATGCTGGAAAGCACAGGCAGGCTTAATTATTTGCTACGTTGTTATCAGTAGCCTTTTGATCTGCGAATTAAGGGGCAAGGATGTCCAGCAGTTCAACTTCGAAAATCAACGTTTCACCCGGACCAATAGAATTGCCTGCGCCGCGTGCGCCGTAGGCGAGATCAGATGGGATAACGAAGCGGTATTTGCTACCAACGCTCATTAATTGCAAACCTTCAGTCCAGCCGGGGATAACACCTCTAATTGAAAACTCAGTAGGTTCACCGCGACTGATCGAACTGTCGAATTCGCTTCCATCGATAAGTGTGCCAACGTAATGCACTCGAACAGTGTCTGTTAGCTCAGGCTTAGCGCCTTCTGAGGCTGTGATGACTTCATATTGCAAACCTGAATCGGTAACAGAGACTCCTTCTCTGGCTTTATTTTCTTCGAGGTAAGCTGCACCTTTGGCTACCGCTAGCGCTATTTTTTCTTCAGCGGCTCTTTCCATTTCTGCTTTGATGGCCATTTGCGCTTCTTCCATGGTCATTTGCAGCTCGCCACCCTCAGCTTGGTTTTTCATACCTTCGAGTAGAAGGTCGTAGTCTATCTCGCCGTAGTTTTTTAAAGTGTGTTCGCCAATCATCATGCCTAATCCATAGCTCAGTTTGTCTTTTTCAGACTCCAGAGTTATTTCAGTTGCGGATGCTGCGTTAACCGCTAACGCAGACAGTGCGATAGCCAGAATCTGGGATTTCATGATCAAACGGTTCCTGTGGTTATTCGAGGTAAGCTAAGCTTGTGTCTGCAATACTATGTCACAGATTCTTAGAAAATAGTTAGATGGAACTTATACGCGAAGTTCCGTTTGTGAGATTTTTAAAGCTTGGAAATTAACGCAATGTAACAGGCAATGAAGGTTCAGGGGTATCGGTGTCCATGGTGGTATCGAACGTGTTCTCAAGTAAATCGCCGACCATTTTTTGTCTAGCGCGATGCATCATTAAACTATCAAGTCTGTTTTCTATGCTTCTCGGAAAAGCGGCAAGCACATCGCGTTTGTGACCATCGCAAAGTTGGATCAGATTAACGGTGTTGGTTCGGCCAATACCGCTGTCTTTAACGATATTACGTTTTAAGCAAGCCTGCCAACGACTTATCGCCAGGCGTTGCAACTCGTCATCGTCTTGGACTGGTGTGTTGGCACAGCCTCCAACGGCTGTCAGGGCTAGCAGTAAGGCCACTAGAAGGCAGCGCTGCCGAACGTTCATGTCCTCTCCAGAACAAATTTTTCTTGTTCATCGTATCGACACGAAGCAGTTCAAACTGAGCCCTTATTAGCGGGGCTGCGATGGATTCTTTGGCAGGCTGCTGTTTTGTGAGCTACTTAGCTATTTTGGAGCTTTACTTGGTTGCGTTTTTGAGACAGAAACAGCCAGACGATAGCCCACATGATAGCAACCAGCATGGGCAGCGCCAACAAATTGACCGCCTTCCAGCCGAGTAGGTGGTGGATCGTGCCGGTTGTCAATGCAGTTAACGTCACCGTGCTAAAGACAAATAAATCGTTAACGCCTTGCACGCGGACTTTTTCCTCTGGCTCGTAGGCATCGGTGAGTAATGCTGTTCCACCCACATACAGAAAATTCCAGCTCACCCCAAGACAAACCAAAGAGACTACAAAATTGGTCATGGAGATCTCTCCCAGCACATTAATGGCAATGCTGACAAAGCCCAGTATTGTGCCTAGAGTGAGTACGCGTAGTAAACCAATCGATTTGGACAGATGACCCGTGATAAAAGAGGGGGCAAACATCGCAAGCACATGCCATTGGATAACCGTTGCGGTTTCAGACAACGCATAGTGGTTGGCGTGCATGGCAAGTGGCGTCGATGACATAACAAAGTTCATCGTGCCATAGCCGAGCATTTGGCAGGTGACTGCCACAATAAAAATGGGTTGCGCCATGATCGATAACAGCGGCCGACCAGTGCCGGATTTTTTTGTTTGCACATGCTTGGGAAGCTTCGCCATGCTGATCGTTAGCATCGACAAAAAGTAGACGAACATCAGTATCAGAAACGGCCCGGCAAATTTTTCGGCACTGAAAATTTCACTACTCCAACTGGCAAGGTTGGGCCCGATAAAAGCTGCAATAACGCCACCAGCCATCACCATGGCGATGGCTCGGGTTTTGGTTTCATTGCTAACCACTTCCACAGCCGTAAATCGATAGTAATTGCCAAAACCAGAAAAAATACCGAAGCATATTGTGGCAATACAATAGCTCCAAAAGCTGTTATTGAAAATTGACCACATGGCTATCAGTGTGCCGAGTGCCCCGATAGCGCCAGCGAGTAAAAAGCCGGCTTTACGGCCTATGCGTCCCATGATTAGAGAAGCAGGTAAGCTGCTGCACATAATTGAGAAGAATTGAAAAGCCAATGGCAACGTGGCAAGCCGTTTGTCTTCGGCCAGTTCAAATCCGATAAGCGCCGATACCGTAATTAGCAGGGATGCGCCAACATACATATAGGCGTTGCATAGCGAGAGCAGATAAACTGCAACAGGCAGACGATTATTGGATTTTGTCATGGCTTACAGTAAATTTTATGTCCGTTTATTTCGTGCAGCTTTTCGACGTTTGGCTTTGTTTTCTTTTTCAGCGGCACGCTTCTGTGAAGCGATAACAACTTGCTCAAGTTCTGTATCTCGCATCGATGGCGTTTCTAACGTAAGTTGACCCAGCAAACCGGACCTGAATTCGGTTAATACCAACCGCGCAGCTCGATCAAAGTCAACGAGTTGCCCGCCACCAATGCAGCCTCGCAGCTTACCGATTTGTTCCAGCATCTCAACGCCTTCGGTAGGCAGTTCTGTGTTAAATCTTTTTTCAATTAAGGGGTGGTAGGTTTGACCCAGATAATCGAGTAGGTAGCAGGCGACCTCGGCGCTGTCCATAGCGGTATCACGAATAGCACCGGTTGCGGCAAGTCTGAAACCGCTATCCGGGTTCTCAACGTTGGGCCATAAAACACCCGGCGTGTCGCGAAGTATCCAATGATCACTTAAGGTGATATGTTGTTGTCTTTTGGTTACCGCTGGCTCGTTACCGGTTTTTGCAATGGTTTTACCTGCTAACAAGTTGATCAGCGTTGATTTTCCCACATTGGGTATGCCCACAATCATCACGCAAAAGGGTTTAACCCGGTTGGTATTCAGATTAACCATCGATCGGAACGCTTGTGGCACTGTTTTAATCGATGCGGCGTCCTGAGAACTGATGGCAATCGCTTTTTGAGAGTGATCCGAATTATTTAAATCGTTAAGCCAAACTTGTGTTGATTCAGGGTCGGCTAAATCGCTTTTAGTTAATACCTTTAGGCAGGGCTTGTTGCCACGTATTTGCGCCAACATCGGGTTTTGGCTGCTGTAAGGAATGCGCGCATCGAGAACTTCAATGATGACATCTGTTTCTGGCAGCACTTGCGACATTTCTTTTCGCGCTTTGTGCATGTGACCTGGAAACCACTGAATTGCCATCGCCGCTAAGTATCCTTTTTTACAAGTACTACGCGATCAGCTTCGATGGCGATAAGCCTTTGCTTATAGAGTGTTGCCAATGCACGTTTAAAATTCTTTTTCGATACTTTAAACGTTGCATAAATTTCTTGAGGATCGCTTTTATCGGTGAGCTGGCTAATCCCGTTGTTGCTATCCAGATAGGCCATGACGGCGTCACACAATTCGTCGCGTACTTCGCTG
>CALDTX010000258.1 GCA_937923565.1 uncultured Granulosicoccaceae bacterium
GTTGGTGCAGGTTTTACAGGTTTATCCTGCGCAATTACGCTTGCACAAAATGGGTTAACTGTAGCCGTATTGGATGCACACAGAGTTGGCTGGGGTGCGTCGGGCAGAAACGGTGGCCAAATAGGGGGTGGTTTTAATTTAGATCAAAACACCCTGGAGAAAAAATTTGGCAAAAGCCAAGCTCAGGCACTGTGGCATGATTCCCATGCAGCGGTTCAACATGTACACAACCTTTGCGCTACCCATAATATTGAATGTGACTACGCTCCGGGTATTATCACCGCATTACATAAAAAACGTTTTCTGCCCGCACTTGAACAGTACTGCCATTTTCTAGAAAAAGAATACGGCTACACCAACATGCAAGCCTTTACACAGCAAGAACTTGCAGAACTGCTAAATACTGATGCGTATTTTGGTGGCATTGTCGACAGCGGTTCCGGTCATCTTCATCCGCTTAAACTATCGGTGGGTATGGCCGCCGCCGCCGCAACTGCTGGTGCTGCCATTTATGAAACGTCTGAAGTTACCCAAATTACCAACGTAAGTTCACCTGCCAGCAGCGATAAAAAGTTTGAGGTTACGGCGAATGGTGCACGGTTAAGTTGCCGAAAAGTCGTAATAGCCTGCAACGGTTACCTGGATAGCTTGAATAGCAACGTACAAAAGCGTGTTATGCCAATCAACAATTTTATTATCGCCACTGAACCCTTAGGTGATCTGGCAGATAGTCTATTGCCAAAGAACCATGCGGTAGCCGACACACGTTTTGTGGTTAACTATTTTAGGCTCAGCAAAGACAAACGCATGCTCTTTGGCGGCGGTGAAAACTATGGCTACAAGTTTCCAACCGATATCACTAAAATGGTGAGTAAGCCGATGCTTAAAATATTCCCACAGTTAGCGGGTAAACGTATCGACTACGCATGGGGTGGAACGTTAGCAATAACGCAAAGCCGGTTACCGTATGTGCAAGAAGTAGAGCCTGGTATTTTTTCAGGCTGCGGTTACTCCGGGCATGGCGTAGCGCTGGCATCGTATTCCGGGCACGCTATTGCCGAAGCGATTACAGGGCGAACCGAACTGCTTTCCCGACTCAGTCAGTTTCCGATGTCTCGCTTTCCTGGCAATGGTATGGTTCGATCTACCGCGTTGGCATTAGCAATGACTTGGTACACCCTACTCGACAAACTCTAAAAGCTTGCACTGAATAACATTGCTTTTAACTCGTCTGGCACAAACCTAAACCAACAGCTATCGCGCCAGCTTTTCCTTCAGCTGGTAATACCACATACCCAATGCCAGCAAACTATTGCCGAAATAGCGACCCATAGGAATAGCGCTATGCTCAAAGCTTGCAAAAGTGTCAAAGCGCCCTATCGTTCCGGTTAAGGCTTCCGCCAACGCTTCTCCAACAATATGTGAAGTTGCAATGCCATGCCCTGAATAGCCTTGTGCATAGTAAACATTTCTGCGAAGCATACCAATAAGCGGAATTCTGTTAGGCACAATACCGGCTGTTCCCGTCCAAGCGTAATCTACTGCTATACCTTTTAAACTGGGAAACGTCGCTTCCAACGCCGGTCTTAAGGTTTGAGCAACATCGTTAATTTCTCTACCCGAATAATTGGTACCGCCACCAAACATTAAACGTTTGTCGGCCGTCAGGCGATAATAGTCGAGCACCATTCGACTATCGTAAACAGCCAGATTTTCAGGATTAATTTGAGATGCCTGCTCTTCGCTTAATGGTGCCGTTGTCATGTTACCCAAAATTGCCGGAAACATTTTCCCGCCGAAGTCGGCTTGGGCAAGCTTATGGTAAGCATTGCCCGCTAAAACAACAAACTTAGCTTTTACACTGCCATTTAGCGTTGTAACCAGCGGGCTGCTTCCTCTACCGATGTTTACAACCGATGAATTTTCATACACCTTTACACCAAGACTTGCAGCAGCTCTCGCCTCACCCAAACACAAGTTTAGCGAGTGCAAGTGCATATTTTTTCGGTTCAGAATTGCACCGTGGTACAAAGGGGTTTTGAGTAAAGCATGAACTTGCTCTTTGTTAAGCCAACTTACCTGTTCGTCTAAACCGTAAGCGCAAGCCTCGTCGACGCTTGCTTGCATCTCACTGCAATCGTTTTCGTGCCACGCGGTAAACAGATGGCCATGCTGTAGGTCGCATTCAATCTGATAGCGCGCTACTCGTTCCTGAATAATGTCATGCCCGTGCCAGCGCATATGCCAAATAAATTCCGCCGCTTCCGCACCTTCGGTTTTTTGAAGTTGTTTCAACATAGCGGTATCGCCAGACAAACTGCCAGTGACTTGCCCACCATTTCGGCCAGTAGCCCCCCAACCAATTCGGTTAGCTTCCAGCAGCACAACGTCGATACCTCGTTCAGCCAGTTCGACAGCCGTGGCAACGCCTGTGAATCCACCGCCAACAATGACAACGTCTGCGCTCAGGTGTTCTTTTAGAGCGGGATAGTGTGTGGCATCGTTTAGCGTTGCACTGTAATAGTTATTGATTCGATCTATCACAGTCGGGTCAAATACGTTTGTAAGTCTATGTTGGAAACCTGAGCGTTCATTTTTTTCGCCTCAAGGCGCTTTATTGCAGCATACAGTTGTTGAAATTGTTGTCCGAATATGTCACCTACCACATCGCTACCGGCCCAGGCGTCAATAGCGCTGATCCAATCGTGTGTTAACACGGGCGTTTCCGGAGTCACTACTTCATTGGGTAACAAGGGCGGCATACCGGGTTGCTGCTTTGCATTTAAACCCTGCAGTACACCACCTAGAATAGCAGTTAGTGCTAAATAGGGGTTTGCGTCAGCGCCGCTGACCCGGTGTTCAAGCCGTGCTGCAGAGCCCGATATTGCGGGTAACCTTACAGCAACACCACGATGATCGTAACCCCAATTAACATACATGGGTGAGAAGCTCTCCGGTTGCATACGCTTATATGAATTTGCATTAGGTGCAAATACAAGCTGCATACTTTGCATGGTGCTAAGCAAACCGGCTGTAGCATGCAACAACGATATGGGCGTATCAGAGGGTTCGTTAAATATATTCTCACCATTTTCGTTAAGCACGCTTACGTGCACATGCATGCCGCTACCGCTATATTCGGTGTAAGGCTTAGCCATAAAGGTCGCCGCCAAACCAGCATCTCGTGCAGCGCAATCAACACAACGTTTAAATAACACAGCTTCGTCAGCGGCTTGCAGTGCATCACTGCGGTGCAACAAATTGATCTCATACTGCCCAGGACCAAACTCTGCCAACTTGGTTTCAACAGGCACGTTCTGCACTTTTGCATAATCTAATATACGTGAGAGCACCGATTGCATTCGATCAGATGCTCGGAAGTCGTAGAGCTGCATAGTGCCGTTTGGATCGTTACCAGCTAGCAATTGAGACGGCGGTTTTGCAATACCTTTTGCATAGGCATCAACATCAAGTAAATAGAACTCCATCTCAACAGCCACAACAGGCGTTAAGCCAAGCTGTGTTAATTGATTGAGCACGCGCCTTAATATCTCACGCGAATCCGCAAAGTGCGCCCGACCATCGAGTGTGTACATGGAGCTGAGAATCTGAGCAGTTTTAGGCGCCCACGGCTGCGTAGAGAACGTGCGTGGTTCAACAACGCAAACACCATCCGGGTCGCCAACCGTTAGTGCCAGTTGGGTAACATCATCGTTATCGTTACTCCAAATATCCTGAATTTGAGTGGATACAGGCAAACGCGATTGGTTAGCCAGTATTTTGTTTTTGGATTCCGCCGGCAGCGTTTTTCCACGCAGATTTCCATGCCAGTCGACAATCATAACGTCGATACCAGAAACTTCATGTTCAGATGTCATGGATAAAAACGGCCGTTTGCTAAACTCATGAAGGTTCGGATTATGGTAGCTCTCTGGCATCTTTTGGCAGTAAAAGCATAGCATCAGTTGCCCAACTGGCCCAGATTGGCGTTTGCTCAGACGCCGACGCTAATGCCTTAGCTTGCTCGTCCGTTACAATCGCTGTTATCGAGCGATCCTGATCAAGTATGACTTCAACTATAGAGTGTTGCCCTTGGAAAGCAATATCCCCCAAGCGGCCTTTTATACTCACAGTTTGATGGCTAGGCTCATCCAGTAACACATTAATATTTTCAGGCCGTACAGCAACCACCAGATTATCAATTAGCGAATCGCTAGAATTGGTGTTACTTGCCAACAGCGGTTGCAGATTTTCGGCCACGGTGGATAAAGGCAATGTGATATTACCTAAACGAGGCGTTTCCACATCAACCGTATTTATTTTGTGCGTTAGCCTGGCTATTTTAAACGTGTGAATAGTGCCGATAAAATCAGCCACAAAGGCATCGACAGGCTGCTGATACAATTGTGCGGGGCTTGCCACTTGGCGTATACAGCCGCTTTCCAAAACCGCTATACGATCAGCGATAGCCATGGCTTCAGCTTGATCGTGTGTCACAATAACAAAGGTGATGCCAACACTTTCTTGCAACTTCACAAGCTCTAGCCTCATGGCATCACGTAATTTGGCATCTAATGCCGAGAGCGGCTCATCCAGTAATAATAATCGTGGCTTTTTTACTAACACACGTGCTAAGGCAACACGCTGACGTTGTCCGCCTGAAAGTTGTTCAGGCATCCGCGCGCCATACTCACTCAAATGCACTTGTTCTAACGCAAGCTTGACTCGCTCGTTTATCTCGGCAAGGGGAACTTTCTCCATCTTTAAACCGTATGCCACATTATCTGCAACACTCATGTGAGGAAAGACGGCGTAAGACTGAAACACCATGTTGATTGGTCTTTTATTCGGTTTCAGCGGCAACATGTCGTCGCCATCGAGTAGCAACTCCCCTTCTGTCGGCGTTTCGAACCCGGATAAAATACGAAGCAAAGTCGATTTCCCACAACCGGACGGGCCGAGTAAGGCAAATATTTCGCCAAGTTTAATATCCACCGATACATCATTTAGCGCTTTAACCTGCCCAAAACGCTTTGTGATATTTCTTATCGAAACAATCGGATTACTCATATCTAAACAGACTCGATTTCTTTCTGATAACGCAAAGCAAAAAACGTAAGCACAAGCGTTAATAGAATCAAGATTGTGGAAGCAGCATTAATTTCCGGTGTTACGGAAAAGCGCACCATCGAATATATTTTTACGGGGAAAGTCACGTTATTAGGCCCAGAGGTAAAAAACGTGATAATGAAATCATCTAACGACAGCGTAAAGCACAGCAAT
Organism: uncultured Granulosicoccaceae bacterium; assembly: GCA_937923565.1. GTDB lineage: Bacteria > Pseudomonadota > Gammaproteobacteria > Granulosicoccales > Granulosicoccaceae > Granulosicoccus. Next base: position 5,284 of record CALDTX010000258.1, read on the forward strand.
GCCGCTGCAATTAACCCTGGCTTCAAAAATGGCAACAAGATATCTTTGAATACTTGAAATTCGTTAGCCCCGAGATCCAAAGCGGCCTCTTCCATCTCGCGATTAAAGTTGTGTAGGCGCGATCGGATAACCATAGCCGCAAACGGAAAACAGAACGTGATATGCGCAATAATAATATTGCTTAAGTTAAACGGCCAAAGCATTGAGCCACTGGATGTCCAGCCAATTGCCGAAAAAAACATCGCCAAAGAAACACCCATACAGATCTCAGGCACCACTATGGGCAAAGCTACCGCGCCTTCAAAAAGCGGCTTAAACCTAAACCGAAAGCGCCACAATAACACTGCAACTAAAGTACCGAGCAGCACGCTAACTAGAGTGGAAACAACCGCTATGGTGAGTGAATTACCAAAGGCGAGCATCAACTCTTCATTTTGGAATGCTTTGTTGTAAAACTTTGTGGTGAAGCCTTTCCAAATAACATTACCGCCGCGTCGGGAGTTGTTAAATGAAAAAACGATCAAGACAATTATCGG